>NZ_JBGVBR010000111.1:0-35906 GCF_045225735.1 Succinimonas sp.
AGTGTTCAAATCAATGATTACGGCCTTAGGCTGGTAAAAGGCGCCAATCATATTTTTTCCCAGAGGATGATTGACCGCAGTCTTGCCACCCACTGATGAATCCACATAAGAAAGCAGAGTAGTAGGTACTTGGATAAAATCAATGCCGCGCTGATAACACGCTGCCGCAAAACCGGACATATCCCCGATAACACCGCCGCCCAGAGCAAAGATCGTGGAATCACGGCCGGCAGAGTTTTCCAGAAGGAAGGTCATAATATCGTTGAAATGCTGAAGATCTTTATACTGTTCGCCATCAGGCAAAATACAGGATAAGGCTTCAACACCAATTGACTTCAAGGCGTTTTTAAGAGGTTCCAAATACCACTTTTGCACGGTTTCATTAGTAACAATTACCACCTTGCCTCTTTTCACCAGACAATCCTGCCACAATTCAGGAAAAGTCAGAGCTCCGTCTGCAATAAAAATGGGATAACTGCGCTCACCTAAATCAACGATTAACTTTTTTAACATTTACTTCCTCACCGATGATGGATTACTGCAAAACCTGCGAAAATCTTCTGCGATACGCGGAGCCAGGGAACGGGGATCATTCTCGTCCGTGCTAACTACAATATCTGCAATTTCCAAATAAAGAGGCTCTCTTTCCTGCAGAAGCTTTTCCAGAACCTGCCGGGGATCGGGCTCCTTAAGAAGCGGACGTTTGTGATCAAAGCGGGTTCTTTCATACTGCTTCGATACTGAGGTTTTGAGATAAACCACAGTACCGCGCTCACGAAGGTAAACTCGATTTACATCCGTTTTAACAGCACCACCGCCGGTAGCAAGAACGATGCCCTCCCGACAGGAAAGATCATTGATAACGTCGCTTTCGCGTTTCCGAAAACCGCCCTCCCCTTCAACATCAAAGATCCATGAGATATCTGCTCCGGTTCTGTTGATAATTTCCTGATCCGAATCCAAAAACTGGAGGTGCAGTATTTCAGAAAGAAGCCGGCCGATGGTGGTTTTGCCAGCACCCATAGGCCCCACTAAAAAAATATTTCTGCGCTTGGACATAACAACTAACATCAAGTAACCATAAAACAGGGAAATTATAACGTATTTTGAGCAGGCATAAAAAAAGGCCTCCAAAATGGAGACCTTTACGCTGAAATGAAAACTCTTACCGGCCTACAGCGCCTTCAATGATGTGCGGGGTAATAAATACCAGCACTTCACGACGGGTGTTGGAGTTGGAAACAGTCTTAAAGAGCCAGCCAACTACCGGGATATCGCCCAGGAACGGAATTTGGTTCTTAATGCGCTTGATTTCCTGCTGGAAAATACCGCCCAGAACCAAGGTTTCGCCGTTACCAACGAGCACAGAAGTAGTAACCTTTCTCTTGTTGATACTGATAGCGCTGCCAGTTACAGTAGTAACGGTATTGCCCAAGGTATCGTTGGTAATCTCCAGATCCAGGAAAATACTGTCATCCGGGGTAATCTGAGGAGTTACCGTAAGAGAAAGCACGGCATCAGTCCATTCAACAGTAGTGGCGCCGCTGGAAGCAGCGGTCAGGGAAGGAATCTGATAACCCTGCTCGATCTTAGCTTCTTTCTGGTTAGTGGTAGTAACCCGCGGAGATGCAATGGTCTCAGTGCGGTTTTCAGACTCAAGAGCTGCCAAGGTCAGGCCAAGCTCGAAATTCTTGCCCAGTCTGCCTATACTGATAAGACCGCCGTTATCTTCTGCGTTTGAATTCTGAGTCTTTGTAGCAATCTGTCCGCTCCATTTACCATCTTCATGTCCGGACTGAATAATATTATTGCTTGCAAGATTCCAGTGCACGCCAAGATCCTCAGACACAGAATCGTCTACAGCAACGATACGAGCCTCAACCATAACCTGCTGAATCGGAGTATCAAGCTTTTCGATAAGACGCTTAACATTAGCAATGGATGCCTCAGTATCCTTGATGATCAGAGTATTGGTTCTTTCATCAACAGTAGCAGTACCGCGTACGGAAAGGAGACTGTCAGAAGCTTCTGCGCCGTTGCCGCCACCCTGACCGTAATTGTTTCCGCCCTGTTCAGCAGCAATGGAATTAGCACCATCATTAGTCTTAAGGAGCTTCACGATATCAGAGGCCTTAGCGTAGTTAATCTGAATGAATTCAGTAACCAAAGGCTCCTTAGCGCTCTTCTTCTCCTGCTCTTCAAGCTGCTTCTGCTCATAGGAGGAAAGCTCTTCCTGCTGCCCAATGAGAAGGATATTGCCATCAACTCTCTTATCAAGTCCCTTGACGCGGAGGATGGTATCAAGAGCCTGATCCCAAGGAACATTATCAAAGTTTACGGTGATATTGCCGCTTACCGAGTCATTCATCACCAGATTGATTTTAACTTCCTCAGCAAGAATCTTGAGAGCATTTCTTACCGGAATATCCTGGAAAGACAGAGACAGATTCTTACCAAGATAGCGAGGAGCATCGGTAACCTTCACAACTGGCTTCTTCTTGGCTACAGTGATAACGATAGCTTCACCGTTCTGAACATGCTTGGCTTCAAACTCAGCGGTCTGGAGAGCAATATCAAGAACAGCACCGTCGGCACCTTCAGAAACATCAATATTCTTGAGCACGGTACCGTAATCATTTACATCCATCACAGCAAGAAGGTTGGGATCGACTGCTGAACCATGGAATTTGGCCAGAAGATGAGTGCCCTTGGGAATAAGCTCAAGAGCCGCATTCTTGTTATCAAGACTTACCAGAACCAAGCCTTCACCGGCAGCACCTTTCTTAAAGTTAATGCCATTGATGCGGTTAATTCCGGCTGCTACAGTCTTCTTGGACTTAAGAACGCTGGGATCGGCATAACCCTGCTTGGCAGCGGTTGCCCGAGGATCCTGACCAAGAGTTACGTAAAGTGAGTTACCCTGCTGAGAAACCTCATAGGGAACCAAGGACTCCAAATCCACAGCAACATTAAGATCGCCGCCGCTCTGCTTTACGTTAACATTTTTTACAGACTTGGACTTAACCTTAAATTCATTCTTAAGCAAAGCAGATTCTGCATCGCTAAGATTAAGCACCAACTGCTCCGGGTCATACTGGAGACGATCCTGATAGCCGCCCACAGGACCATCGAACTGAAACTCAATCCGGGTCTGAGAAGCCAGACTGTTATCTACCTTAATGTTTTCAAGCTTAGTGGCTGCCTCAGCAGGCAATACAACACCGGCAAATGATGCCAGCATCACACAAAGCCCTAATTTCTTCTTCTGAAAATTCATAATTATGTTTCCTGCCTGCTAATTATTCCGCTTCAATCAAATCAATACGGGATGATTTCTTATCCCAGCATCCGTTACCGTCAGAGATAAACTCCTCAACCTCTACAGAATCCGGCGCAACACGGATTACCTTACCGAAATTGAGTCCCATATGCATTCCGGGAACAACACGGACAACGATACCATCTGCAGTCTGAATCAAAGCTCTGAGCTTATTATCCATCATGATGGTACCGCGCATGAAGAGATTATCAAGTGAGTACTGCTCCAGTTCTTCCATAGGACGTTCTCTGTCCGGCTGTTCACAGCTAACAGGCTTGGCCGAAGCTGGCTGAGAAATCTCAGGCTTGGGAAGAACAAACGGCATACGATCAGTTTTGGGCTCGAACTTCATGGCAACAAAGGCTGTTACCTGAGGAAGGGGCTTAATCTCGGAAGGCGCCTGCTTACGCTTGGTATCGCAAAACTCCTTTACGGAATCCGAATATCCAGTTTCGCATGCGGTGAGCAGCAAAACAGACGCCAACGCTGCGGACAACAAGGTTAACTTCTTCATTATCTCTTCGCCTCCTTCCGCTGCTTGCGCTGCTGGTTCTGCTTAGCCTGAGTTTCATTGTAACGGAAAGTCTTCGCAATAAGCTTCATATCCAAAAGCTCGGAATCCACAACCTTGCCACCTTTGTCCTTAAGATCGACTCTGGAAAGATCAAACTTATCGATGGTAACAATTCGCGGAAGAGCCGCAGTGTCTGCGGCAAAACTGCCCAGCTGTTCATAGGTACCGGTAACATGGATGTTCATCGGGAGTTCAGTGTAAATCTCCTTTTGGACTTCCGGCTCCCACTTAATGCTGGCCAAAGTCAGACCGTTATCCTGCGCAATAAAGGAAATGTCATCAAGAAGATTGGCAACCTCATTACTGTTAGGAAGCTGTCTTAACTGCGCATCGAGCAAGCTTTCCAATTCAACAATCTGCTCCTTGTAAGCTTCAAGATTGGCAGCCTGAGCCGCTTTGTCTTCAAACTCTTTGCGAAGCCGAGTCTCTTCTCGGATCTCGTTGTCAAGTTTGTCCTGCATTTCTTCGCCCTGAGCCCACCAGGATACATAGCAAATTGCACCAACTAAAAAACAACCTGTTGCAAGCCTTAAAATCAGAGGCCAAGTCTCAATCTGGTTAATATTAAAATCACTTCCGGCCATTACTTGGTACCTCCATTGTTACCAGCATTAAGGGCATCAGTGCTGTCAACTACCTTAAAGCTCATAACAAAATTGTAAAGGCCGTCAGGAAGGGTAGGAAGCTTACGCTGCCCATTCTGCATTTCAGCCTTAGTCTCAGTAATGTTGCTCTGACCTAACCACTTACTGTTGTCAATGTTACGAAGCATAGATGAAACACGAGGGTTGGACTCAGCCATTCCCTTTACCTGAGCGGTTCTCTGATCAAACTTCATGGAATCAAGATAAACGCCAGAAGCAACTAATGTCGGCAAATCCGAGAACAGATGCACGGCAATATTCCTGTTCTGCTGCAGGGTTTCAATGGCTTTCATACGATCAATGAGTTCCTGACGGCGCTCTTTCAACTTCGCTATTTCGGCAATCTGCTGATCAAGCTGAGCAATCTGCTCCTTGAACTCCTTATTTCTGCCCTGCTGCGTGTTAATCTCGAAGGACAGCCAAAGGTAGCCCAGAACAACGATCGACACACCGACCAGAAAGAACCCAACAAGAATCTTTATAAAGGCATCTTTACTTTTCTTCTTCAGCTGCTGACGCCACGGGAGGAGGTTTATATTGGACATTCTTCAAAACTCCTTAATGCTAAACCCAGTGCGGTCATATACTTGCACCCCATCTGGTTAGTATCGCTCTTGAGATTAGGGAATTTCTTAAAAATATCCGGACACTTAACATCCATTCTCAAAAGCGAGCTCATCTGGTCAACAAAACCTTCAACCAGGCAGCCGCCGCCGGTAAGAACAACTGCAGATACATCACGGTGAGATGACGAACTGCTGAAAAGCTGTACATTACGCTTGATATTCTGCGCCAGCTGAATCATGAACGGGTTAATGATTTCGTTCTTGGCATCGCCGGGCATCCTGTTGGTTACCTTGGCTTTTTCGGCATCCTCATAAGCCATGCCGGTAGCCTGACAAAGATTCTGAGTCAGGGTATCACCGCCGAAGCTCTGAAGACGCTGATAAATAACTTCACCGTGATACATTACACCAAAGGTAAGAGTTACCGCGCCGACGTCAACAAGCGCCACAGGCTTTTCGTTATAAGCCTCTTCAAAACCAGGGATAGTGGCCTTAACAGCTCTGGCAAGGGCATGAATACCGATATCCACAACCTTAACCGTTCTGCCGACGCCTTCAAACACCGCCTGGCGGGATTCAACGCTTTCGGTTTTGGCACCGCTCAGAAGAACATCACTCTTAGTGGCATCAACAAGATTCGGCCCAAGAATTTCGTAATCCAGACTGATTTCATCAAGAGGGAACGGAATAAGCTGTTCAGCTTCCTGCTCCACGAAGGTACTCAGTTCTGAATCCTTGAAATTTGCGTCAGCCTGAATAATCTTTGAGATTACACTAGACCCCGAAACAGAAGTAGCCACAAATCTGGGGCCGCCAGAAACATGCTTGACTAAAGTCTTCACAGCAGTCGTTACCTTCTCAATGTCATTGATCTGGTAATCGACTATCGCCCCCTTCGGAGTAGGGACTTCTGCTACGGCAGTAATCTTGAAGTCTTTGGACTTGCCTGCGATTGCAACTGCTTTGATACTTTGGCTACCAAAATCCACCCCGAGGAGCGAATAAAGTACGCCTTTGCTTTTCATTCCAGCCATATTTGCATCCGTGCTGATTAAAGTTTTACTCGTTCCCATATCATAACTTTTTATGACTTCCGATATCTAAAAAAAAGAAATATTCCTTTTGCCGATTTTGAGCTAGGTAACAAATTAAGCTATAATTCCAGAAATTCTTAACTGACTCAGTGACATACAAATGATTTTTATCTGGATGCGCAGAATCATATGGTTCTGCATACTGCTGGGCAGCCTGCTGACTGCCGCCGGCTGCTTTTATTACTATCACACGCAAAGCGCTCTTCCCGATGTTAATGAGCTCAGGGATGTTTCCTTTGAAACGCCTCTCCTCATCTATACAAAAGACAGGAAGCTTATCGGCGAATTCGGACAGCATCGCAGAATGCCGCTTTCCATTCACCAGATTCCGGAAAGACTGAAGAATGCCTTTTTAGCAATAGAGGATGCTCGCTTTTATGACCACGTCGGAATCGACCCCATTGGCATCGTGCGCGCCGCCTATGCCGGTCTCTCTTCCGGAAAAAAGGTTCAGGGCGCCAGTACCATCACCCAGCAGGTAGCCAGAAACTTCTTTCTCTCCAATGAAAAAACCTTCTCCAGAAAAATCAAGGAGATCTTCCTGTCCTGGAAGATCGAGCAGACTCTGACCAAGGATGAAATACTGGAGCTTTATCTTAACAAGATTGCCCTCGGACATCATTCCTACGGCGTGGCTGCTGCCGCTTATGTCTATTTCGGCAAGACCGTAGATGAACTTACTCTGGGAGAAATGGCAATGATAGCCGGACTCCCCAAGGCACCTTCTAACCTTAACCCTATCTCCCATCCGGAAAACGCCAGAAAGAGAAGACATCTGGTTCTGAACAGAATGCTTCAGCTTAATATGATAACCCCGGAGGAATATCAGAACGCCGATAATGAACCCGTGTCCGCCTACTACCACAAGGCCAAGCTGGAAGCAAATGCCCCTTATGTGGCAGAATCCATAAGACTGAAGATGGAAGCCACCTACGGCGAAGGCGTGTACACCGAAGGCTACAAGGTTTATGCCTCCATAGACTCCGAAATGCAGCATGTGGCCAACCGGGCGGTGTATGACGGCCTCAACGCCTATGATATGCGCCATGGCTACCGGAAGCCGGAAAACATCCTGCAATCTCAGAAGATCGACCTTAACGATGAAGAATCCCTGAAGACTGTTCTCAAAAACTATAAAACCTTTGAGTACATTACTCCTGCCATCGCCGTTTCTGCAGACAGCAAAACAAGCTCAGTTAATGTCTATGTAAAGGACAAGGGGATCGGATCCATTTCCTTTGACCATATGAAATGGGCCAAGACCACCAGAAACGAAGTACCTTCCGGGAATTTTCCGGCCAAAGTCGCCCAGTTTATAAAGCCGGGAGATCTGGTTTATGTAGAGCACACAAAGGACAATCAATACAAGCTGAGACAGATCCCCTCTGTACAAGGCGCTCTCATCTCCCTTGACTCCCACACCGGGGCGATTAAGGCCATGGTAGGCGGCTACAGTTTTATGCAGAACTCCTTTAACAGAGTAGAACAGGCAAAGCGTCAGGCCGGGTCAAACATCAAACCCTTCCTCTACTCCGCCGCACTGGCTGACAGATTTACTCTGGCTTCCCTGATGCTGGATGAAAGAATTTCCATCTGGAATCCCTGGAGCAAAAACAGCTGGTCTCCCAAGAATTCGCCTAACGTATATGAGGGACTCATCCCCATCAGAGAGGCTTTGACAAAATCAAAGAATGTGGTTTCCGTCCGTCTTATCAGAGCTCTGGGGGTTAATAAATTCGTAACGCACTTCTCCAAGTTCGGCTTCACTGTCAAAAAGTACCAGAAGAACGACTCCATCGCTCTGGGCGCCTTTGAGGTTTCCCCCCTGGAGCTGGTAACCGGTTATGCCACCTTCTCCAACGGCGGCTATAAAATCGAACCTTACCTCATTGAGACGGTTACTCTGGGAGATGCGGAACAGGTTATTTACAAAGCAAAACCTTATGACGCCTGCAACGACTGTCCGAATGCCGTGGTTAATTCCATTAAACCGGAGCTGGTACCCGAAGAAGCAGAGCTTCTAGTTAAAGGACACCACGCAGAACAAATCATCACCCATGGCAATGCTTTCCTTATTGCCAGCACGCTCCACAGCGTTATCTGGGGCGGATCCGGCCCCCGGGGCAGGTATAACGGCACCGGAACCAGGGCCCGGGTAATGAAGAGGGATGATATTGCCGGAAAGACCGGTACCACCAACGAAAGCCGCGATGCCTGGTTTTCCGGGTTCAACGGCAATACCGTTACCACGGTATGGGTGGGGTTCGACAATTATGCAAAAAGTCTGGGACGGGGAGAATCCGGCGGTAAATCCGCTCTTCCTATCTGGATTGAATTTATGAACTATGCTCTCAAGGGAACTCCGGAAACCCCGGTGGAGCCTGGAGAAGACATCGTTACCAGCTCTGTGGCGGGTTATAAGGAATTCTTTATCAAGACTCCGCGCATTTCCGCAAACACCTATGTTACCGAAGAAGAGGACTTTAAGGTTGATAATGGCGGACGGAGCAGTTCCGGTTCATCATCACCTTCCTCTTCATCCTCTCAGGGAAGCTTCGGAGGGGACGGCGGTCTTGATGACATAATGTAGAGAAACGCCTGAATGAAGCCGGGTAACTTTGCTGATAACAGCAGTGAAAACCCGGTTAAATTTAAAGGGCTGCGTCTTACGACACAGCCCTTTCCTTTTGTCATCAGAGGCACCAGATTACGAACAACGCCGTCCCGTCCGTATTGCCTTAACCGCTAATTGCTCTCTCCGGAATTCTTTTTGTGCTCAATATAATCGGTCATAGCCTCAACATTCAGCGGCTCCGCAAAATAGAAACCCTGAATATCGGCAATTCCCGACTGTTTCAGGTAGTCAAGCTCAATACCGGTTTCCACTCCTTCGGCAATCAGCGAAAGCTTAAAGGTTTTTGCCAGACTGATAATAGCATCCACGATCTGCTGCTTCTCCTGAGACTTGGAAATGTTGCTGATAAAACACTTATCAATTTTGATGCAGTCCAAGGGGAAGGTCTTAAGATTGGTGATGTTGATAAGTCCGGTGCCGAAATCATCGACGCTGATCTTTACTCCCATCTCGCGGAGATGGCCAAAGTCCTTAAGAATTCTGACGTCAGCATGGGACAGCACTGTCTCCCGAAGCTCCATCTCCAAAAATTTCGGCGGATAGTTAAGCTCCTCGAGAAGGTTGACAATTTTGGTCAGAAAATCCGGCTTTGAGATCTGACGTCTGGAAAGATTGACCGCCATCGGGTACATCTCACCGAACTTTTCCTTCCAGGAAAGATTCTGCTCCAGAGCTGTTTTGAGCACCCAATCGCTTATGGTAACTATGACATCGCTGTCCTCGGCTATGGGGATAAAATCATTCGGCATCAGCTTGCCAAAATCCGGACTATTCCATCTGATAAGGGCCTCAATGCCTTTAATTCTCTTCGTTTCTTCGCAAACCTTGGGCTGATAGTAAAGGTAGAACTCGCCACGAGCCACGGCTCCGCTGAGCTTGTTCTCGATTAACACCCTCTTATTGGTTCCCATTCCCATAACTTCAGAATAGGTCATCACATTTTGATCAAAGGATCTTTTTGCGGCCAGAAGAGCCACATCGGCATTTCTTATCAAGGTCTCATAATCCATGCCGTGTTCAGGAAAGATGCTGATACCGACAGAAACAGATACCGCAAAGGCGCCGCCAAAAATCTGATACTGGTTCCCGATTTCATTTTGAATGCTTGTCACAGCATTATCGATGACCTCGGCATCATTGCAGTTCTTCAGCATAACCAGAAACTGATCGCCGCTGAAGCGTCCGACAAATGCGGCAAAATCAGAAAGCGCATTTTTAATTCTTTCGGCAGTGATCTTCAGAATTTCATCACCCACCACATGCCCGTGCATCTTGTTAACGCTTAAGAAGTTTTTAATGTCCACCAAAATGAAGGCCAGCTTCTGTCCCGCGGCATCTGATTCTGAGAGATACTTCGCCCCTTCCACGGACAGACTGAGACGATTGGGAATACCGGTGAGATAGTCGCTGTGCACCAGCTTATGAAGCATATTCTCAGATTTCTTGATAGCCGTGACATTAAAGGCAATGCCCCCTACTCCGTAGGAATTGCCGTCCTCCCCTACCAAAGGAAATTTAACGCTTTCAAACCAAAGACCGGCTTTTTCATTCTCACGGTAACGGTAAACATTCTTGGATTCCAGGACATACATATCATCCCGGACATAGCCCTCCACCAGCTTCTTCGGAGCGATGTCACGGTCAGTAAGCCCGACAAAATAGGATCTGTCCTTGTCAAACATGAGAGCATAAAACTGATTAACCCAGGTAAGCTTGAGATCGCTGTCCTTAAACCATATGGGAGCCTGAATCAAATCACAGAGAGTAATAAACTCAGCATTCTGCTTCCGTAATGCTTTTATGGTTTTCTTTTGGATGACAAGAATACGCGCGCACACAATAAGCACAAGGAGCAGCACCAGCGAGCACGTGACAGCAATAATCATATGACAAACTCAAGGATACTAAACATATGACTAACAGTGTACAGTTAAAAAGGCAAAACAACACCACGAAATGAACTAAACTGTTAGTTACTTAAACAAAAAACACAAACCGTAAAACACGAAATACTGAAGAGTTTGAATTGCTGAAGAGGTTTAATCTGATTACGCCATCCGCCAAAGATGCATCCTCAGTCATATGCCCGGGCAAGAACTTCCTTGCCGTGGCTTTTCAGCCATTTCTCGCACTCCCAGTATTCCGGAAAGTATTTAACGCACATCTCATAAAAATCCCGGCTGTGATTCATATGCACCCGGTGACTCAGTTCATGAACCACAATGGCATCCCTGACCTTAACCGGAGCCAGCATGAGCAGGATATTAAGGGAAATGTTGCCATCGGAGCTGCAGGATCCCCAGCGGGATTTCATGAGCTTAAAGGTAACCCTGCGAACCTTAATCTGCATAAGATCAGCATAATACCGCACCCGGGGAGCAATCTCCTTCAGAGCTTCCTGTCCCAGCATGTTTAGTTCCGGCACCGACATAGTGGCAGCCGGAGCAGCATTCTTTGCCGTATGGCTTGCGACCCAGTCAGCATGGCTGTCGATGAACTCCATGATTTTCTCATCAGGACAGCGATACGGACACCGCACCTCCGGCCGTCCTCCGAGGGATATGTAAAGACCTAAAGTTTTTCTGCGGGGATTTCTGACTATGGGGATCCCTTTGTATTCCTGCATTGGTTCTTCCTGATTTCCTAAAATAAAAAGGCCGGAAACTTGTCCGGCCACTCATTACCCAAAATTACAGCAAGCTAACAGCCTGATATTACATCATGCCACCCATGCCGCCCATACCGGCGCCGGCAGGAGCTGCCGGAGCATCCTTCTTAGGAAGCTCGGTGATCATGCACTCGGTGGTAATCATGAGACCGGCAACGGAAGCAGCATACTGCAAAGCGCTTCTGGTAACCTTGGTAGGATCCAGAATGCCCATTTCCAGCATATCGCCATACTGACCGGTAGCAGCATTATAACCATAGTTACCCTGACCGTTACGAACTTCATTGGCAACTACAGAAGCCTCATCGCCGGCATTTTCAACGATCTGACGGAGCGGAGCTTCCATGGCTCTGAGAGCAACCTTGATACCAACGCTCTGATCCTGGTTGTCGCCCTGAAGATCCTTCAGCTTGCTGGCAACTCTGATAAGAGCAACACCGCCGCCGGCAACAACACCTTCCTCAACAGCAGCGCGGGTAGCGTGAAGAGCATCGTCAACGCGATCCTTCTTTTCCTTCATCTCTACTTCAGTAGCGCCGCCAACCTTAATCACAGCAACACCGCCGGCAAGCTTGGCAACACGTTCCTGAAGCTTTTCCTTATCATACTGAGACTTGGTTTCATCAATGGCATGACGCAGCTGAGCTACGCGATCCTTGATAGCTTCCTTGTCGCCGGCGCCATCGATTACAGTGGTGTTATCCTTGGTAATAACAATCTTCTTGGCCTGGCCGAGATCGTTAATGGTAGCAGCATCAAGCTTCATGCCGATATCTTCGGAAATAACGGTACCATTGGTAAGAATGGCGATATCCTGAAGCATAGCCTTTCTGCGGTCGCCAAAGCCAGGAGCCTTGACTGCCACAACCTTTACAATGCCGCGCATATTGTTTACAACCAGGGTAGCCAGAGCTTCGCTCTCAACATCCTCGGCGATGATAAGGAGCGGTCTGCTGGTCTTGGCAACGCCTTCGAGAACAGGAAGGATATCACGGATGTTGGAAATCTTCTTGTCAACGAGAAGGATATACGGCTCATCGAACTCTACTGAAGCGCTGTCCGGCTTGTTAATGAAGTAAGGGGAAAGATAGCCGCGGTCAAACTGCATGCCTTCAACGATGTCCAAGCTGTCCTCGAGACCGTTGCCGTCTTCAACAGTGATAACGCCATCACGACCAACCTTTTCCATGGCATCAGCAATGATCTTGCCGACAGTTTCATCGGAATTTGCAGAGATGGTGCCTACCTGAGCAATGGACTTGCTGTCATCGCAGGGAACGGAAATGCTCTTGAGTTCTTCAACAGCAGCCTGAACAGCCTTGTCAATACCGCGCTTGAGATCCATGGGGTTCATGCCGGCAGCAACAGACTTCAAGCCTTCGCTGATAATAGCCTGAGCCAGAACGGTAGCAGTGGTGGTGCCGTCGCCGGCAGCATCATTAGCCTTGGAAGCTACTTCCTTAACCATCTGAGCGCCCATATTCTGGAACTTGTTCTCCAGCTCGATTTCCTTGGCAACAGTAACGCCGTCCTTGGTGATGGCAGGAGCGCCATAGCTCTTGTCCAAAACAACATTACGGCCTTTAGGGCCAAGGGTAACCTTTACGGCATTTGCAAGAACATTAACGCCCTCAAGCATCTGAACGCGGGCGTCGCTTCCAAAAAGTACATCTTTAGCTGACATTTTAATATTTCCTGTAAAAAGACCCCGGCAGACTTACAGCTGCGGGGTTTATAAAAACCTGTTTAAATCAGTCCTCGATAACTGCAAGAATATCGCTTTCAGACATGATAAGAACTTCTTCGCCGTCAAGCTTTTCTTTCTTAACGCCGTAGCCTTCGTTGAAAACTACCTTGTCGCCAACCTTAACACCCATGGGAAGAACAGTGCCGTTATCAAGAACACGACCGGCGCCTACGGCAATAACCTCGCCGCGGGTGGATTTATCAACAGCAGCGCCAGTGAGAAGAATGCCGCCGGAAGACTTGGCCTCAACCTCGGTACGCTTAACAATAACACGGTCATGTAAAGGACGAATTGTCATATTCTATATGTGGTCAAAGTTTAAATCCTTTGAACCGCCTCCAAACTAAAAATCAAAACCGGTATCAAACCGACAAACTAACACTACCCCTTATGTGGGGACTTCAATACGATAATTCAAGAGTCCTGCAAAAATTTTTAACTATTTCGGGAGCGGAACCTAAAAGGCACTGGAAAGGGAAAGAACAGTCCGCATAAGCCCCGGAATGTCCGGAGTTAAGAGATGTGATAAAATCCGGGCATCCTGAGAACCATTGAGATGCGGAGACTCCTGTCCGATGCTAAAACGTCCGTTCAAACAATTCTTTTCTTTCTTCGCTCCCGTTATTGCAGTTATGGGATGCCTTCTTTTTTCATCCGGGATCCTGTCAGGAGAGACCGCTCCCCAGGCAGCAGCGGAAATGCTCTCCCGGGGACTTGCCATCTTTACCGAAACCGCCAATGCCGACGAGCTTTTACCGCAGAAAAAATTTCTGAAGCCGGAAGAGGCTTTTATTCCGTCTCTTCAGCAGGACAATGACAAGATTAAGATCACCTTCGAGATCGCGGATCGCTACTATCTTTATCAGGAAAAGTTCAAACTGGTGCCCAGAAACTGCGCTATCAGCAATATCAGGATTCCCAAGGGCATTCCTCATGACGATGAATACATGGGAGAGTCTCATATTTTTTATGAAAAGGCGGAAATTAAGGCGGAACTGACAGCCACAAATCCGCTCCCCCAGATTCTTGTCACCTATCAGGGCTGCATCGAGGGACTTTGCTATCCTCCGGTAACGACCACTCTTAATCTTCGTAAGATTTCAAAAGCTTCCGAAACAGCAGGGGAAGCTGATACCGGGACACAGGCTTCCGGTACATCAGGAACTCCGACTCAGGAAAGCTCTGTTACCGGAAATACCGCCGCAGAAGCAAATACCTCAGATCCCATTAACAGCGGCAAAAATAGCACTGTCGTCAACAGTGACAACGCCTCTGATATTTACCAAAAAATCCACGACAGCGGTTTTATTGCCGGTCTTATGATTTTCTTTGCGCTGGGACTTCTGATGAGTCTTACGCCCTGCATGTTTCCCATGTATCCCATATGGAGCGCCATCATCATCGGGGGACACAAAAAGAATTTTGTAACCGCCTTCTGGTACTCTTTTCTCTACATTCAGGGCATGGCTCTCACCTATATGCTCATCGGTTTCGGCATTGCCTATGCCGGAACCAAGCTCCATGCCATAATTCAGCATCCTCTGATACTGATTGTCTTATCTCTGATCTTTATCGTTTTGGCTGCCTCCATGTTCGGACTTTTCGAGCTCACCTTACCGGAGAAGCTGCTTAACAGGCTGCAATCATTCTCGGATAAGCAAAAGGGAGGAACCTTGCTGGGGGTATGCGCCATGGGAGCTCTCAGCGCGGTAATCGCTTCCCCCTGCACCACGGCCCCGCTGGCGGGAGCCTTAATGTTTATCATGCAGGACGGAAGTCTCCTGAAAGGCGGTATCTACCTCTACATTATGGCTTTAGGGATGGGAACGCCCCTCTTTGTTATCGGCCTCTTCGGACAGAAATGCCTCCCCAGAACCGGGAACTGGACAGTTATCATTAAGACAGTTTGCGGTTTTCTGCTGCTCTCGGTACCCCTGATACTCCTTCAGAGATATATGACATCAGGAGTTCTGACGGCCCTGTCAGTGCTTCTGGTAACATCGCTCTTCGCCTACCTGGCCTATGCCCTTCCGAAAACCCATAAAAAGGTATTTACCGGAGCCACTGCTCTTTGCGGCATTGCCCTGGCCTTTGCCGGATGGTGGACTTTGGATATCGAAGAAGCTGCTAATACTGAACAGATCTTTACCGAGGTAAAAACACCGGCGGAATTTCATGAAATTCTGAAAAATAATCCAGTCGTCATTCTGGATTTCCGGGCTGACTGGTGCCGTACCTGCATCATGTACGAAAATACCACCTTTAAGGATCAGGAAGTCAGAAAAGAGCTCCTTAAAAGCACCCCGGTTTTTGCTGACATTACCTCAGAAGAGGCTCCCGCACATAACCTCCTTAACGAATTCGAGGTTACCGGAGTTCCCACCATTCTTATATTCAAAAACGGCAGACTGACAAAAAAAATAACAGGATACAAGAACGCCGGGGAATTTCTGGCAGAGCTCCGCAGGTGAACAGGACACCTGTTAAAAAGCCCCGGCTGCCATGCATGCCGGGGCTTTTTCATCAATTATTAATAAAAAGTAAAAGCTCAGCTGTTATTTAGCTTCGGAACCGGGAGCGGCAGCCTTCTTCACATCAAGAAGCTCAACCTCAAATACCAGTACAGAGTTGGCAGGAATTGCGGGACTCGGAGAATGAGTGCCGTAGGCCAGCTTGGCAGGAATATAAAGTTCAGCCTTGCCGCCCTTCTTGAGGAGCTGCAGACCTTCGGTCCAGCCGGGAATTACATGGTCAAGACCAAACTCAATGGGTTCCTGAGACTTATCAAATTCGGTGCCGTCAATGAGGGTGCCGCGGTAATTAACCT
Source organism: Succinimonas sp. (assembly GCF_045225735.1). Classification (NCBI taxonomy): domain Bacteria; kingdom Pseudomonadati; phylum Pseudomonadota; class Gammaproteobacteria; order Aeromonadales; family Succinivibrionaceae; genus Succinimonas; species Succinimonas sp. The sequence goes on from NZ_JBGVBR010000111.1 coordinate 16,075, forward strand.
TAACGGTATCCTTAGCGGACGGAGCATCACCTTCGCCCGGATTGATAATTTTGTACTGAAGTCCGGATTCAGTGGTCTTAACTCCGTCCTTCTTGGCATTCTCAGCAAGGAAGGCTTCACCGAGCTTAAGATTATTTTCAGCGGCGGCCTTTTCCTTTGCTATCTGCTTAGCCTGCATCTTATGACCAAACTCTTCCAGAGCCTTCTGCATATCCTTTTCGGAAAATTCCGGCTCGGCACCGTTAACAGCGGCAATAAAGCTCTTGATGAAAAGTTCCTTGTCAAAATCCACATCCAGATCCTTCATTTCATCGAAGGTTCTCTTAAAATTAGTGCCTGCTACGGTACCAAAAGAAACAGCCACCTTCTGTTCAAAGGTGTAGTCTGACTTATTGCCAGAAGCTGCTGCTTTAGTCTCAGCAGCCGGCTGAGCAGCGCTGCTCTCAGTGCTTGATGCCTTTGACTCACCGCCGCATGCTGCAAGTCCGATGGCTACAGCAGAGGCAAGGAAAGTACAAACAATCTTTTTCACAATTATTTCCTTAACATTATTACAAACAAAAGAAGCGTTGATTCCGGAAGAGTTCGTCATTTAAGCTCATGCCGCCTTATGGCGCTTCATGCGCTCAATATTGTTTAGTCTTGCCGGTACTTTTTGCTAGAATGCATTTTACTTGATAACCGACTTTTTTTGAATTAGGAAATAGCAGCCAGCCATGAAAGAGAATTCCCCGGAAACCAATGAAGACCTGGAAACCCGTCTCGCCTATTTGGAATACAACCAGGAGCGGCTGAGTCAGGAGCTTTATGAGCAGGGACTCATTATTAAAAAGCAGGAAATCCAGCTTAAGTATCTGGCGAATAAGCTTAAGGCCTACGAGTCCAGCAATATTGCTCCCCGGAGCGAAGAGACCCCGCCGCCGCACTACTAACCACCTCACTACTCACCGGATTGGAACAAAACGGAGACCAGCCTACAGCCCTATCAAAAGTGCGTGAACCCCGCTATGTCCGCAGGGATGTCAGGAGAATCAGCGAAGGATATCTCCGGAAAATCCGAAGAACAGTCGTGAATGCTCCCAATTTCATAAAGAACAGGAAGAGCCGGATTTTCTCTCTTCATTTCCTTGTATCTCTCGGCATTTTCCGGAGATAGGGTAAAAAGGAGCTCATAGTCATCCCCTCCGGCCAGAATCATCTTAAGCTGTTCCTCCGGAGGAACCTCCTTCGGAAATTCCGGACAGGGAATACTCTTCCGATTGATGACCGCCCTTTTTCGGGAAGCTTTCAGTATGTGAGAAAGGTCTCCTAAAAGGCCATCGGAAATATCCAAAGCCGAGCGACAGCCCAGAAGTCTGAGAAGCGGCAGCAAATCCAGTCTGGGGCAGGGGTAATCAAGTCTGGAAAATAATGCCCGGGTTTCCGGAGTTTCCGAAATGTCACGATATCTGGCCCATACCCCATAGGCCGCTCCGCCCAGGGGGCCGGAAACAAAAATTCTGTCCCCGGTTTCAGCCCTATCCCTTCTTAGGGCCTCGCTGTCTGCCACAGCCCCCAGTACCGTAATGGTTACTGATAAGGCTCCTCTCACCGTATCACCGCCCACAAGGGGAATGCGCCACTTGGATGCCAGAGAACGCATCCCCTGGGAAAAACCGGCTAAAAAAGCAGGATTATCATCGGGCAGCGACAGAGCCAGAGTAAATCCCAGAGGATCCGCTCCCATGGCAGCCAGATCCGAAAGATTAACAGCCAATGCCTTATATCCGATAGCTTCCGGAGATGTGCCCTTAAAAAAGTGCGTGCCCTCGGAAAATGTATCCGTGGAAACCGCAAGATGCTTTCCCTCCGGAATATTCAAAAGAGCGCAGTCATCACCGATACCTAAAGATACCTGCGAGGCTGCTGTGCCATCACCGTGTATCCCGCCTGCGCTCCCGATATCCCAATCGCAAAAGTATTTTTTAATAAGCTCAAATTCGTTCATAGCGGTTAAATTCATTGCTTGAGTATTTTGCCGGAGAAACGGGCATTCAGGAAAAACAGTATCTTACGCCAGAACAGTACGATAACGCCGCATCAAAAATAAAAAGACACCTGAAACAGAAGGACAGCGTTTCAAGTGTCTCGCCTAATCTCATCAGCCTGAAGCGTGAAGACTATTCCTTTTTTTCAGTATCAGGAGCTGCTTCATGAACAACCTTGTCAAGAACGCCGTTAACAAATTTATGACTGTCCTGAGCGGCAAACTTCTTAGCAAGCAATATAGCCTCGCTGATGACTACCTTGAAAGGCACCTTCTTTTCAAACAGAAGCTCATAAGTAGCCAGCCGCAGGATTGCCTTATCCACAGCATCAAGGTCATCAGCCTTTCTGGAGAGATAGGGAGTATAGGCAGCATCCACTTCCTGAAGATGAATTACAGTTCCCGTGAGAAGCTCATGAAAATATTCCTTATCCGTATCATCGCCAAAGGGCTGATCTTCAAGAAATTCCTTTTCGATCACTTCCGGAAGTTCGTTATTGATGCTCCACTGATAAAGAGCCTGCATGGCAAAATGTCTAGCCTTATGTCTGGGACCCTGACTCACAATAACCCTCTTAAATCTGCTTTAAAACATTAATCATTTCCAAAGCGGCGCTGGCTGCCTCTGCTCCCTTATTGCCGCCCTTGGATCCGGCACGAAGCACAGCCTGCTCCAAAGTATCAGTGGTAAGCACGCCAAAAGCCACCGGCACCTCTTCCTCCAGCATAACCTGGGTCAGCCCCTTAGAGCTTTCATTGGCCACCACTTCAAAATGGTAGGTATCACCGCGAATAACGGAACCCAAGGCAATAATGGCATCAACCTGCCCCTTTCTGGCCTTGGCGATCTTCTTAACGGTAAGCGGGATTTCAATAGCTCCCGGAACTCTTACCACAGTAATATTGTCATCTTTAACCTGACCGATTCTGGTGAGCACATCCAGAGCTCCGCTGACCAGATGCTCATTAACCAGACTGTTAAAACGGGAAACCACAATCACCACTTTGGCTTCCGGCGCTGCCAGATTGCCTTCAATAACCTGCATACTTATGCTCCTCAATTATTACATTGCAAATTTTAACACATAACGATCTGACTTTCCCCGAGGATTGGAAAGACTCAGATTATGAAAAAGCTTCTTAAGTCCCCGCCGGAAGCTCCGGACATTGCCGCCCGCATCATCCCTGTGCACTACAGAAAGCCATGGGCCAGCAGAAATTCCTCTGTGATCCCTGTTTTGCCTGCTGAACGGGAACCTTTGTCTTTACTGGACAGGGAAGCTTCGTTATCCCGGAAAAACAGCAGTCTTTCCACATACCGTCCCAGAATATCAGCCTCCAGATTTACCGTCATCCCGGGGGTCCAGTCTGAAACCGTGGTAACAGATCCAGTATGAGGAATAAGAGTAAGCCTGAAACGATCCTCAAGAACTTCATTTACCGTAAGACTGATGCCGTCAACAGTGATGGATCCCTTGTGGACAACATACCTAGCAATCTCAGGCTGCAAAGTTATCCACACCTCGCGCACCCCGTCCCGGTCAGACACTGACAGAATCTCGCCTATGGCATCCACATGCCCCTGCACAATGTGCCCGCCCATTCTGCCCGACACGGACATGGCCTTTTCAAGATTAATCTTCTTTCCCGGAGATCCGTTTTTAAAACTGGTGCAGCTCAGGGTTTCCGAAGATAAATCAGCGGTAAAGGAAGCACCGGCAAAAGATGTTACTGTAACGCACACCCCATTACAGGCAATGGAATCTCCGATTTTCACATCAGAAAAATCCAGTCCCGAGGCATGCACGGTCATAACAGCGCCACTGCCGTTCTTACGAAAAGACGTAACTGTTCCCAAGGCTTCAATTATTCCGGTAAACATGCCCCCTCCTTAAAACGGCAGGTAATTCTGATATCAGATCCGACAGCTGCAACATCACTGATAACGAGCTCCGGCACCTCCGCCATGGAGCTAAGCCCCAAAGCGCCAAATGCGGGAACAGCATCCGATCCCATGATTTTTGGAGCCATATAAACGACAATTTCATTAGCGGTATTTTGTCTTATCACATCTGAAACCAAGCCGCGGCCCGCTTCAATCATAACGTTACGGATATTGATGCTGTCCAGGTATCTCCATAAATGCCGGAAGCTGATATGCCGGGGATTATCCTCCCTTGCGGGCACCTTCACCACGGAAACACTGTCTGATATCCTTTCTTCAGTAACCGCATCTCCAGCTCCGGTTCTGGCTATGAGCACCTTCCCAGGACACTGAAAAAGTTTTTCCTTAAGGGTAATAGCATTATCGGGATCCGCAATGATCCTAAAAGGGGTAATTCCGGGGTCTTCTGAAAACAGTTCTCGCACCGCTTCCGGAAGTTCCGGCCATCTGACATTAAGGGAGGGATCATCTCTCACCACAGTAGCCGCCGAGGTAAGAATCGCCTGATGACGGGCCCGCAGTCTCTGCACATCACGACGGGAGGCTTCCGAGGTAATCCATTTGCTCTCGCCATTGGCAAGAGCCACTCTGGCATCAAGGCTCATACCGTACTTAATGGTAACATAAGGCATGCCGTTAACTATGGAGTAAAGAAATGCTCTGTTAAGCTCCCGGGCTTCGTTTTCATAAAGCCCCCAGGAGACACAGACACCGGCATCCGCTAAAAATTTAAAGCCCCTGCCGCTAACCAGAGGATTGGGATCCTTCATAGCCGCCACGACCCGGAATATTCCGGCATTAACTAAGCCAAGTGCGCAGGGAGGAGTTCTCCCGTAATGAGAACAGGGTTCCAAGGTGACATAGGCTGTCGCCCCTTTAACATCCAGATTCCTCTCCGCCGCATTTCGCAAAGCCATTACTTCAGCATGAGGCTCCCCGGCCCTGTGGTGCCAGCCTTCGCCGATTATCTTGCCATTCTTCACCAGGACACAGCCCACAGCAGGATTGGGCAGCGTGGTATAGAGACCTCTTTCAGCCAATGCCAGAGCTCTTCTCATATATTCATGATCAGTCTCTGAAAAAACAAAATTATCAGACATGACGGCTCCCGAATGTTATTCAGTTCTCTCTTGCTTTACTCACTCTTCGCTCTGTTCCACTCTATAGTTGATCTGAAACATTTCATAGGGAATAACTCTCCATAAAACAGCTAGAAAGTTATTATATGCGGTCTAGCGAATAGACCTCTACCGACTATCCTTTTTACAAAAGACTCATCGGCTGCTTTTAACTTGGCTAAGTATTTTCGGACTATATTTAAAGCACCATTTATATCGGCATTTAAAACTTTGCCTGTGGATGACTTAAACAAGCCTCGGAAAATCCTTTTGCCTTTATATTCCTCGTGCTTTTCAACGGGTTCAAATGCCAGTGAATCGCACTTAGAGGTATAGGACTCCTCTTGCTCCGCAAGATTTATCCCTGCCATTTTGCACTTGTACCTAAGCATATTTATAAACTTAAAGAACGGAACCGATACAAAGTTCTGGTTGGTTTGTTTACCTAATGCAATGGAGTCTTTCCATTGCTTGTTTCTTCCAATAACTACTGTACCGATTTTGTGTTCCACACAAAAGTTCACAATGCTCCTTGATGCGTTGTGCAAATAGTCTTCAATTTTTAAGTTTCGTTTAAAACCTAACTTAAAAATATTGAATTTGTTGTAATTAAAATCTTGTTTGTCTCCGATTAAAGGTCTTTCGGATTTTATTTTTGAAACTTCTTTATTATAGTACTGATTTATTGATTTTACGGGCCTTCCGTTTATAATAAAGCAGTCAAATTCCGAAACGCAACTGCAAAAGTTATTCAGACCTAAATCAATGCCTAAATACTGATTCTGGTCTAAATCAGGGTTCAATTCTTCTGTTTCATAAGTTATGCAGACTTTGATTTTATTAAACTTCGGAATAAAATCAATTGTTTTAAAATTCTTTAAATTATCCTTGTATTTTTCAAATATATCATGAGGAATATGGATTTTTACGTCTTTATTTAATACTATAAACTGACCTTTGATTTTAGCTGACTGATAATCAAAATACAGTATATTCGGATTTTCTTTGTATTTAGGTGCTTTGGGTTCTCCATTGAACTTCTCCGGATGAATTTTAAACTCCTTAATTGCATTAAAGAAACCGGCGTAATTCTTATATAGGCTGATTACGATCATTTGAGCAAGTTTAGCCTTGCAGAGTTTTCTATAGTAATTCAGTTTTGTATCTTGAGTCCTTAATACCTTTTCAAGGTCGTTTCCACGCATAACGGCTTTATTTTTATCGTAATAATCTCTAAAGAAGTATCTGGCCTGATTAAATAAGCACCTTGACAGCTCAAACTGTTCTTTGAACCATCTTGTGTTGTCTATGTAGAAACAAGTGCTTAAAATCATTTTGAAACCTCTTTTAGAGATATTTACATCAGTCAAAAAAATCAGGATCTTACCGATCAACTATCCTCTATAACAGAGCCATACTCTTATTTCCCGCCGTTGCTTTTTTCCATTGCCTCAATTGCTTTACTGAAGTCCTGTATGGTGGAAAAGCTGAGATAAACCGAAGCAAAGCGAATATAGGCCACGGAATCCAGCCGAAACAGCTCTTCCATAACATAGCCGCCCAGCACCCGGGATTTTATCTCTCTTTCTCCGGAAGCTCTGAGACGTGACTTTATGGTATTCACAGCCCGGTCAAGACTGTCAACGGTAACCGGACGCTTTTCCAGAGCTCTCAGCATGCCCACCCGGATCTTGTTTTCATTAAAAGGCTCACGAGTGCCGTCGGTCTTAACAATAAGAGGCATGCGAATATCGGCCTCCTCTAATGTGGAAAAACGCTGATGACATGATATGCATTCACGGCGTCTTCTGATTTCCGCGCCATTGCTTATAGTTCTGGTATCAACTACTTTAGTGTCAGGGGCATTACAAAACGGACAGCGCATACAACAAACACCTGAAAAACAATAAAAAATCCCGCAGATATTTTAAGATAACTGCAGGATTCTTAACATACCTGATTCAGAAAACAGAACCCAATTCAGTAAGAAGCAATCCAGCTGAAACAGGTTCCGTTCTCACAGACCGGCATTACTTGGCAGACTGATAAACCGGGAATCTCTTGCAAAGATCCAGTACCTTGGCCTTAACCTGAGCTTCGGTTTCAGCGCTCTTGTCAGAACCGATGCTGTCCAGCACATCGCACATCCAGTTAGCAAGATCGGTAAACTCAGCCTCGCCAAAGCCGCGTCTCGTAGCAGCCGGAGAACCGATTCTGAGACCGGAGGTAACAAAGGGCTTTCTGGGGTCATTAGGTACAGAATTCTTGTTCACCGTGATGTTAGCGCGGCCCAGAGCTTCCTCGGCATCCTTTCCTGAGAATGGCTTCTCAATAAGATCCAGGAGGAAGAGATGATCATGAGTGCCGCCGGAAACAACCTTGTAGCCGCGGGACATGAATACATTTGCCATAGCCTGAGCATTTACCAGAATCTGCTTCTGATATTCCTTGAACCAGGGTTCCATGGCTTCCTTGAAGGCAATGGCCTTGGCAGCAATAACGTGCATCAGAGGGCCGCCCTGAGTAGCCGGGAAAATAGCAGAGTTAAGCTTCTTGTAAATATCCTCATCCCCGCAGCTGGAAAGAATTATGCCGCCTCGGGGACCGCCGAGAGTCTTATGGGTGGTAGTAGTAACCACGTGAGCATAAGGAAGAGGAGAAGGATAAAGACCAGCCGCAACCAGACCGGCCACATGAGCCATGTCAACAAAGAGGTAGGCGCCTACGGCATCGGCAATTTCCCGCATCTTTTTCCAGTCAACTATGCCGCTGTAGGCGGAAAATCCTGCTACCAGAAGCTTCGGCTGACATTCCCTTGCCTTGGCCAGCACATCGTCATAATCAATTTCGCCCTGATCATTAACACCGTACTGCACAGAATTATAGTTCTTGCCTGAGAAGCTTACCTTGGCGCCATGAGTAAGATGGCCGCCATGAGCGAGACTCATGCCCATGATGGTATCGCCCGGCTTAACCAAAGCCATATATACAGCGCAGTTAGCCTGAGAACCGGAGTGCGGCTGAACATTGGCATAGTCAGCGCCAAAAAGCTTCTTGGCTCTTTCAATGGCCAGAGCTTCAACCTTATCAACATAATCGCAGCCGCCATAGTAGCGCTTTCCGGGATAACCCTCGGCATACTTGTTAGTAAGCTGAGAACCCTGAGCTTCCATGACAATTTTGCTGACGTAATTCTCAGAAGCTATGAGCTCAATATGTTCTTCCTGACGAAGATTCTCCCCAGAGATGGCATCCCAAAGCTCTTCATCATATTCTGCGATACTCTTTGCTGGATTAAGCATTTATATCTCCAATTATCGTGTCCGAAGACAGCCTGCCGGCATTAACAAAAAAACAGGTGTATTGTACTTGCTTTAGTTAACAATTCATAGACAAAACACAAAATTTTCCCGGAAAACCAACAATGGAAAATGCACCGATTTCAGGCCTGTTTTTGCTGATTTTGCCCTCATTTTGGGCCAAAACCCCCAGTTTTCAGTTAAAAATCAAACAAAAGTGCTTGTTTTAGGATAGAATACTTTCATCGTGATTATCACTAGGTAATTCACGAAATTCTGCCGAAAATCCGGGCATTCGCCTCGATGCTTCCGGCAGGAAAATCCTCATCCTGACGCGAAAGCGCAAGCACTGTTGCAGGCCGTGATCCTCTCAGATCTCACCGGCTTTGCAAGTCTCTACGGGAGTATGAGCATGAGCCATCATATTCTGGTTCTTAACGGGCCAAATCTGAATATGCTCGGTGTTCGTGAACCAGGCATTTACGGTTCTGACAGTCTTTCAGAAATAGAAGCAAGATTACGGAAAATAGCTGATGAGCATGGTGTCTCCTTGGATACGTTTCAGTCCAATGCGGAGTACGAGATAATAAACCGTATTCATGACGCCATGGGAAAATATGATTTCATTCTTATTAACCCCGCAGCCTTTACCCATACATCTGTTGCCATACGCGACGCCCTTCTGGCAGTAAGCATTCCTTTTTTTGAAATACACATCTCAAATGTTCATGCCCGTGAAGAATTCCGTCATCATTCTTATCTATCTGACAAAGCCCAGGGAGTAATCTGCGGTTTTGGAACCAGAGGGTACGAATACGCTCTTCGCGAAGCAATTGCCAGAATCCTGAACTAACTTTAATCTTAACTAAAGAAGAACATTATGCAAATTGACATCAACAAGATCTCCCGTTTAATCAAGATTGTTTCCGAGTCCGATATTGCAGAGCTTGCTCTCAGAGAAGGTGAGGAAGAAATTAAAATTACCAGAAGCAGTGCCACCCAGATTCCGGTACAGGTGCAGCCTGTGCAGATTCAGGCTCCCGCTCCTGCCGCCCCTGTTGCCGCAGCTCAGCCGGCTCAGGCTCCCGAGGCCCCGCATCAGGCTGCCCCGGCTCAGGAAACCGGCCATATCATGAAGTCTCCCATGGTAGGCACCTTCTACCGTTCCGCCAACCCTGAAGCTCAGCCCTTCACCGCAGAAGGAAAGGCCGTCAAGGAAGGCGATATCGTCTGCATCATTGAAGCCATGAAGATGATGAACCAGATCGCTGCCGATAAGTCCGGCGTAATCAAAAAGATTCTTGTTGAAAACGGGGCCGCCGTAGAGTTTGATCAGCCACTCTTTGTTATTGAATAAACCGGGGATGATCCAAGATGGCAAAAATTGAAAAGGTTTTAATTGCAAACCGGGGAGAGATAGCGCTCCGCATTCTCCGGGCTTGCAAGGAAATGGGCATCAAGACTGTAGCGGTGTACTCCACTGCCGACAGAGATCTTAAGCATGTTAAGCTGGCAGATGAAGCGGTTTGCATCGGCCCGGCTCCGGCAAAAGAATCCTATCTTAACATCCCTTCGCTGATTGCCGCTGCGGAAGTCACCGGGGCCAATGCCATTCATCCCGGCTACGGCTTTCTGTCTGAAAGCGCCGATTTTGCGGAAAAGGTGGAAAAGTCTGGTTTCACATTTATCGGCCCGCGTCCTGAAACCATCCGGCTCATGGGTGACAAGGTTTCAGCCATTGAAGCCATGGAATCAGCCGGTGTTCCCTGCGTTCCCGGTTCCGGCGTGCTCTCTGACGATGACAATGAAAACAAGAAGATCGCCAAAAAGCTGGGTTATCCGGTAATTATCAAGTCGGCTGGCGGCGGCGGCGGCCGCGGCATGCGGGTGGTAAGAAAGGAAGAGGATCTTATTGACGCCATTGCTCTTACCAAGAGAGAGGCTGACTCCTTCTTTAACAACCCCAATGTGTTTATGGAAAAGTTTTTGGAAAATCCCAGACACATTGAATTCCAGCTGCTTTCCGACGGTCAGGGGCATGCAGTATGTCTCGGCGAACGCGACTGCTCCATGCAGAGAAAGAACCAGAAGGTGATCGAAGAAGCTCCGGCTCCCGGCATTACCGAAAAACAGCGCAAGGATATCGGTGAACGCTGCGTTAAGGCCTGCATAGAAACCGGCTACCGGGGGGCAGGCACCTTTGAATTCCTTTACGAAAACGGTAAATTCTTCTTTATTGAGGTTAACACCAGAGTTCAGGTGGAGCACCCGATAACAGAACAGATTACCGGCATCGACATTGTTAAGGAGCAGATCAAGATTGCCGGCGGCAACTTCCTGACCTTTAAGCAGTCTGATGTAAAGATCAAGGGCCATTCCATCGAATGCCGCATCAATGCGGAGGATCCGGCAACCTTTATTCCGTCTCCCGGAAAAATCACCCGCCTTCATACTCCGGGCGGCCCGGGAATCAGATGGGATTCTCATATCTACGAAAGCTACTCCGTGCCTCCGTACTATGACTCCATGATCGGCAAGCTGATTGCCAGCAATGACAACCGCGCTCTCGCCATTGCCCGCATGAAGCAGGCTCTCAATGAACTCATTATCGATGGCATTAAGACCAATATTCCGCTGTTAACCGATCTTATGGAGGACGAAACCTTCAATAAGGGCGGTTTCAACATTCACTATCTTGAGCACCGTTTAGAGCAGCACAAGTAGCGAGCAAACGGGGACAACCCGAAAAGCATTTTGCGGAACCATAAATGAACTACCCCGGCATCAGGCGATAAACCGTGAGGCCGGGGGTTTTTTTGAGACTCAAAAGCCCGGGAGGCGGTACATTTTCTGAAAAAGCGGCATCATTTTACGGATTTTGTGAAGTCATACACTTTTATGTCAGGCCCATAAGGATATACTCAGACTATCCTTTAATCTAACTTGGGATTCGGAAAAATAATGTTTAAAAAGACTCTTTTAACTGCTGTTTTGGCAGGCGTGATTGGCCTTACCGGCTGTTCATCTGGTGGTAGTTCAGGTTCTTCAGGAAGCGGCGAAGGCGGCGCTGATGTTTTCGGAACTCAGATTTATCTCCGCGGCGAAATGAATGACTGGGCAGTTGGCAGTCAGTACATGGTGCAGAAGGTTTCTGACAAGGTTTACATGGCTTCAGCAGAACTCAATGTTGACTGGGCTCCGTACAAGTTTAAGTTTGCTGACTCCTCCTGGACTGCAGGCACCAACTTCGGTTACAAGGATCAGCCTGGCATCTATGAGTACGGCGGGGAACCCGTAGTTCTTAATCCGAAGTCTATTTTCGAAGAAGTTAAGTTCACCCCTCCTGAGAATGGCATCTATGACTTCTACATTGATGTTACCGGCGAAGCTCCTGTAACCTATGTTAAGAAGCACGGTGAATAATCAAAAGTTCTTGTGAACAAGGAAGAGACCCCTGCCCTGCAGGGGTTTTTCATCACCGGGCACGGCATTAACCGGTGCCAGCAGCCCTCACCCGCAAGACTCACATCAGGTTTACCGTCATGACATCAGAAGAACTCCTGGACAGCTATCTTGATTACATCTCCAGCGAAAAGAATCTTTCCGAAGCTACTCTCAGGACGTATACCAGCTATGTAAAGGAATTCCTGCTTTTTCTGAATAAAAGAAACACCGGTATTCAGGAATTCACCGCTGATGATGTGCACAGCTTTATCAGATTCAAGCAGACCACCGTTCCTCAGAAAGATCCTCATGACAGATTTACCAAGTACGGCCAGAAAAATCTGAAATCAAGGACAGTAACCCTGATTCTTTCATGCATAAGATCCCTGATAAAGTTTGAGCTTCTTGAAGATCTTCGCAAAGATAATCCCATGGAGACCTACACTTCCCCGAAACTGGAAAAAAGGCTCCCCACCTTCAAAACCACAGAAACCATCTTTAAGCTTATCAATGCACCGGGAGATGATACTTATGAAAGCCTCCGGGAAAGAACCATGCTCACCATGCTTTATGCTTCCGGCATCAGATCCACAGAGCTTCTGACACTGCAGTATAAAAATATCAATTTCACAGACCGGACTCTCAACATCATCGGGAAAGGAAACAAAAACAGAATCATTCCCTTTGCAGACAATGCTTTGGAGCTTCTTACCAGATTTATACAGGAAACCAGGGCCATAAACGGGAAGATAAGTAACTACATATTCACCAACCCGAAAACCGGAAAACCCTTCACTCGCATGTATCTTTATAAAATTATCCAGAAGCATGCCGAGGAACAGCATCTTCCGCATCTTTCCGCTCATGTGTTACGGCATTCATTTGCTTCCCACCTTCTGGATAACGGAGCAGATCTCAAGTCAATACAGGAAATGCTGGGGCATTCGTCCATGAAAACCACAGACATCTATACTCAGACTCTCCATAAAAGTCTTATTGCAAAGTACAAGAATGCCCACCCCCGGGCGATAATCAGAGATGAAGGCCCGCCAAAACAAGACTGATAAGCAGTCTCTTTTTCAACCATGCTCTCAGCCATCTGCTAAACAAAAGCTAGACTGAGGTATGATTCAAGGCTGAGCTTTGTCAGCGAAAAGATGCTTTTGACATCATGAAGGAGAACAGCTACGCAAAGTAACGCAGATCCGGAGAAAAAAATAGGTTTTACCTGTGTTTCCCGGCTGCAATTAAGTAAAGTTTGAATGCTTTCACTAAATTAAAAGAATCTTTACTATAAAATCGTGTAGATACACTGAGTTTACGTTTAACAGGAGAATTCCTCATGGCAAGATCTTCAGGATTGGTCTATTCCCTGGTCAACGCGCACCTGATAACGTCAGACAAGGGGCGGGAAATTGAGGACAATGCAGTAAAAGAAGGCATGCCGATCGTCACCTATGTGGTGAACAACAAGATTGTAAGTTCCGAGGATCTGAGAAAAATTCTGGAACGCGAGTACGGATACCCTTATCTGGATCTCGATCAGATAGATGTTACGGAAATCGGTGACAAGTATCTTAATGAAAAGCTTATTGTCAAGAATCACGCTCTTCCGGTTTTTGTGCAGAACAAAACTCTGTATCTGGCCATGTCGGATCCTACCAACGTACAGGCTCTGGATGACTTCGGCTTTACCTATGCCATGCATACCGACACCCTGCTGGTGGACGAGCTTAAGCTGCAAAAGGCTATCGGAAAACTCTTTTCTAACGCCTTGGACGAGCTCGATGTCGGTCTTTCGGAAGGCGATCTTGCAGACCTTGAAACCGAGGATCCTGATGCCAATGTAGCCAATGACCCGACAGAGGAAGGCGACGAGGCTCCGGTAGTAAAATTTGTAAACAAGCTTCTTCTGGACTCTATCAAGAAGGGAGCTTCAGACCTGCACTTTGAGCCTTATGAAAAGAAATACCGCGTAAGATTCCGTATTGACGGCATTTTGCACGAGGTCGCAACTGCACCAGTTTCCCTGGCATCAAAGATCGCCGCCCGTATCAAGGTTATGTCCCATCTGGACATCGCCGAAAGAAGAATCCCTCAGGACGGACGAATTAAGCTTAAGGTTTCTCCCACCAAGAGCATGGACATGCGTGTAAACACCCTGCCGACTCTGTGGGGAGAAAAGATCGTAATGCGTATTCTGGACTCCTCAGCCGCCAAACTTGATATTGAAAAGCTGGGCTTTGAGGATGAACAGAAGCAGAAGTATCTGGAAGCTCTGGCCAAACCGCAGGGTCTTATCCTGGTAACCGGCCCCACAGGCTCCGGTAAAACCGTTTCTCTCTACACCGGTCTCAGTATTCTGAATACGGTGGAAACCAACATTTCAACAGCGGAAGACCCGGTAGAAATTAACCTGGAGGGCATTAATCAGGTTCAGATGAACAACAAAGCGGGGCTCAACTTCGCCAGTGCTCTCCGCGCATTCCTCCGTCAGGATCCTGATGTGATCATGGTGGGTGAGATTCGAGACCTGGAAACGGCGGAAGTGGCCATCAAGGCAGCGGAAACCGGACACCTGGTATTGTCAACCCTACATACCAATTCCGCTCCGGAGACTCTGACCCGACTTATTAACATGGGTGTGGCCGGGTTTAACATCGCCGCTACCGTTACCATAATCATGGCGCAGCGACTCGCCCGAAGATTATGTGAGAAATGTAAAATTCCGGACAGCGTACCGGAGTCAGAGCTCCTTAAAATCGGTTATACTCACGAAGACATTGCTAATGGTTTGAGAATATTCAAACCGAACCCTCAGGGCTGCGACAGCTGTTCAGGCGGCTACAAGGGACGTGTGGGCATTTATGAGATCTTCAAAATGTCCGACAATCTGGCGCAGCTTATCATGGAAGGAGCTAATTCCATTCAGATCGCTCAGGAAGCAGAAAAGGAAGGAATGGTTCCTCTCAGAAAATCCGGACTGAAAAAAGTTGCACAGGGAGTTACGAGTTTATCGGAAGTATTCCGTGTTACCTCGGCCTAAAAATCTAAGGAATGAATCAATATGGCAGTTAAAAGCAAAGATTTTGTTAACTATAAGTGGGTCGGCCAGAACCGTCGCGGCAAGGTAATCAAGGGTTACGTCTGCGCCAGAAGCGTGGAGCTTGTAAAATCAGATCTTCGCAAGCAGAACATTCAGGTAACCGAAGTTAAGGAACAGAGTAATCTTTTAGGGGACGGCCCCAAGATTAAGCCGATGGACATCGCCACTCTGACCCGGCAGATTGCTACCATGCTCTCCGCAGGCGTGCCTCTGGTGCAGTCCATTGAACTCTTGGCGCAAAGCCATGACAAAGTCGCCATGAGAAAGATGCTGGCAAAGATGTGCGAAGATGTTTCATCAGGCACTCCCTTCAATCAGGCTTTGAGAAAGCACCCCTACTACTTCGATAAGCTGTATTGCGACCTCGTGCAGGCAGCAGAAGCCTCCGGCGCTATGGAAAAGATCTTTGATCAGCTGGCAACCTACAAGGAAAAGGGCGAGCTCCTGAAATCCAAGATCAAAAAGGCACTGATGTACCCGACTGTTATCGTCATCATCGCCACCATCGTTACCGGCATCCTCCTCGTTTATGTAGTACCGCAGTTCGAGGACATGTTTAAAGGGTTTGGCGCAGAACTCCCGGCATTCACTCAGTTTGTGGTTAACTGCTCCAGATTCCTGCAGGCGTGGTGGATGGTTATCGCACCAGTTCTTATTATCGGAGGTGTTGCATTCTTCCAGGCATACAAGAGAAGTCAGAAGTTCCATGACAATGTGGATCTGGCAACTCTGAGCATTCCTGCCATAGGTAACATTATTGAAAAGGGCTGTCTGGCACGTTTTGCCTCAACTTTGGCAACCACCTTCGCAGCCGGTATTCCTTTGGTAGACGCTCTAGTATCAGCAAAAGGAGCAGCCGGTAATGCTAAGTATGCCCAAGCTATAGATGATGTAAGAAGCGACGTAATGGGGGGTATGCAGCTTAACACCGCCATGAAGGCAACTCAGGTATTCCCGGCCATGCTGAACCAGATGGTTATGATCGGTGAAGAAGCTGGTTCCCTGGACAGCATGCTTAACAAGATTGCCAGCATTTATCAGGCAGAGGTTGACGATGCGGTAGACGGTCTTTCCTCCATGCTTGAACCGGTAATCATGGTGTTCCTGGGCGTGGTAATCGGTGGTCTTGTTATCGCTATGTACCTCCCGATCTTCACCATGGGCAGCGTTATTAAGTAAGAATCCGAAATAACAACGTCAGGCTCTGTCATTGGCAGAGCCTTTTTGATTAATTAGAGCAATCGACCAAATGAATTTCTTTACCAATGTCATTTATGCCATGCAGCAATACCCATGGTTCTTCTACATCTGTACAACCATCGTAGGTCTCATGGTAGGAAGCTTTCTTAATGTGGTTATCTACAGACTTCCCATCATGATGGAGCGGAACTTCAAGGAAGAGTACGAGGAATACTTTCACCCGGAGGCAGAACGGCCAAAACAGGAAAAGTTCAACCTGATGGTACCGGCATCCCACTGCCCCAAGTGCAACCATAAAATTTCCGCCTGGGAAAACATCCCCCTGTTAAGCTACATCATTCTGAGAGGTAAATGCCATAAGTGCGGGCTCCCCATATCCATGAGATACCCTTTGGTGGAAGGATTTACCGCTGTAATGACATTTATCGCAGCATTTCATTTCGGGCCGTCTGTAGCAGCATTGGGAGCCATTCTTTTCACTTGGTGTCTTATCGCCATTTCAGGTATAGATTTCGATAAAATGCTGATCCCAGATGAAATTGTTCTCCCTCTTATTTGGATTGGCCTTCTCTTCAATATTGCAGGAACCTATACTGACCTTGCTAGTGCTGTTATCGGGGCCATAGCAGGCTACATGATTCTCTGGTGTTTTTACTGGGGATTTAAACTATGCACTGGAAAAGAAGGGATGGGATACGGGGATTTCAAGCTGACGGCATGTTTTGGGGCATGGCTGGGATACAAGATGCTTGGCATAGTGATAATAGGTTCTGCGCTTGTTGGTGCCATAGTTGGCATTATGCTAATCAAAAACAAAGGGAAGAGCAAACCCATACCGTTTGGGCCGTATATTGCGATGGCAGGTTTTATCGGAATGCTCTATGGGGAAAAGATTAATGACTGGTACATCCAATTTGTCATGTTTTTACGAAATTGAATTTTAAATGGTTAGCGTTTGCCGGCATTCAGTGGTATGACCGCAGGACATAATGAGAAGTGAATATGTCACACCAGACAGATGACATAAACAAAGATGAATTGCGAACAACGTACTTGTTTTTGATATGCCTGTCACTACCCACATCAAGGCTACATCAAGGCAGTCATAACTCAAAACCTGCGTTTTTGAAGTACAACATGGGGTGAGTTAAGCATCTCATTGAATGATAATTGTCCAAAAATGCTAACCAGATCAAAAAAACAACAAATAAGATGCATTGGTGTGTTGCAATTGCCTGAGCAAGGGAGGATAATGACTATTGCGTTAGGGAGGAACCCTAACGATCCTTAACAAAGGATTTGTTAATCAAGTAAAAGGATTTACAAAATGAAAAAGTCTAAAGGTTTTACCCTCATTGAATTGATGATCGTAATCGCCATCATTGGTATTCTTGCAGCAATCGCTCTTCCTGCCTATGCCCGCTACATGGCTCGTGCCCGTTTCACTGAAGTAACTTCCGCAGTTGATGGTGTTAAGAAGCAGGTTGAACTTTGTATTTTTGATACCGGCCCCGCTTTTAGTGCTCAGGGTTTAGTTCCCGCCACCGCATGCGATAACAGTCAGAATGGCAATGGTTGGAAGATTGGTGCAGCTGCAGATTATGCAACCAAGTATGTTGCCAGTATAAATGTAACTGATGGTAAGATTAAGGCAACGGCTGTTGCTGGTCATGGCCTCCAGAGCTCAACCTTTACTGTATATCCTATGTTTGGTGCTCAGGATAATGGTGTGATTGACTGGGTTCCTGCTGATGGTGTTGCTCATGCTCCTCACGCTGCACAGGGTACTGCTTCTACCGACTTTACTTGCAGAGACCATGAGCTTTGCTAATAGTTAGTTTGTAACAAAATGATAGGAGAAACGGCTTAATTGCCGTTTCTTTTTTTGTTTTGGATAATAGCTCCTCAATTTATTAAAATTTTTCATACTAATTAACCTTTCTCCATATGAATCTTACATCACTAAACACAAAAGAAATCATATATTTTATTCTTTTACTTTTTTTTAGTTTATTGTTAAGCCATTCTATTTTTGAACCACTAAAAAAATCGGTACTAATGCAAATTAATGGAGCAAATAACTCTATATTAATCAATTTCACTTATTTATTAAAAGATGGTGATTTTACTTTAAAAGCATATGATCAGAATAACACTATACAACAAGATGCCAGCAAAAGAGTTACATTAAAAAAACATACAATAACAGATAAAGATCAAAAGGAAGAATTCATAGATTTTGAATCTTACGAAATAGCCATCCCTATTCTAAACTCTCACAAAATTGAAATAGAACTCAATACTGATAACAACCTTGCTTACATTGATGAAATTATAATTAACAACAGATCCATTTCTTTGAATGATTTTATAACAAATGCAAAATCAACTTCGAAATTACACATTGGAAAATTTAAAGATGATGCTTCAGCTGGAATTATTATAGGTTCAGAAGATAAAAACACCGTAATAGATATAACAAACGTTCTTAACCCTGTAAAGGTAACAGCAGAAGAGCTCAAACAAATAAATGATGAGCAGTTATTATATAACATTTTATTAAGAGCATTTTGCTTCGTCACAATTTTTCTGATATGTTATATCATCAGTATCTCTTTAAAAGCCTTTAACAAAGAATCATATAGGCCAAGATTCGTCATCACTCTTATTTTTCTTGTTTTAGTGCTCTCAATTACAAATTCTTATTACCTATTATTTGAGAATTCATTTCCAAATAGTAGTACTTTCTTTAAAGATGAAGCTAATACATTTTTATCAGCAACTCAATCAAACATTCTAAAATTTTTACAGAATTTCGCCACTCTCATTTGTTTATTATGTTTATTATTAATTTCTATCTTTTTCATAAAAAATCGTATTATAAAATCAATCATAGCAGTATCATCACTAATAATTTTGACAGTTCTGCTTGTAGATAACTGCTTATTAAATGTTCTAAGCGTTCGCCTAAATTTTAATATGGCGGGGCACGCTACTGAAACAAAGTATTTTGATGATTTTATATATAGCTACATGATTTCAGATAGCGGTTTACTAATGTGCGCAGGTTTCATAACCTTTGTTATAACCGCTTTTTCGGGGATGTTTATAACCCTAGAAAAGGCCTCTCTTCGCAAGCTGGCTTCCTACTTATCAATTCCTGTAGCTTCGCTGACTGTATGGGGCGTTTATCCAACAAATCCTGAAGAATTCAACTTTACGTATCTGAATCCGTTCCAAGTAAATGGGTTTTGTTTTCAAAAAATGGGGAATTTCTATAACACATACTCTGACAATTACAGCAAACGCAATAATTTAACTTTTGATTACAAAACAGAGCAGGGACTTAACCAAAAGAAGAATATTATTCTGGTGCTTGTAGAATCCTGGGGCTGCAACTTTACATACATCTGCGGCACAGGTCCTGCTAAGATGCCAAACATAGAATCTCTCGCCAAAAACAATACTTTTTTTGATAACTATTATTCAATAATGCCGTCAACAAGCTTTTCATTATTATCAATAATTAAATCAGCCCCGGTAATAAATATTGCCTGGGATTTACCTGTTGAAACTGAAATAAGCTCAAAGTCGGTTTCCAGAGCAAAAAATTTCAATAAATCTTATTCTAAGATGCTTCATTCACAGAATGATTTAATAAGCAATTTTAAATCTAACAACTATAAAACATCAT
>NZ_JBGVBR010000112.1:0-22492 GCF_045225735.1 Succinimonas sp.
ATTTCAGAAGCGGGGGTGAAAGGATAATGAGAACTGAGGGTCACGAAAAAGCACTAGGGGTGGTCACAGAGGGGTAGAATTTCCAACCGTTATCATCACTGCCATCTAAAAGTTTTCTTAAGTCATCAATATTTGGCAGCGCTTTCCGTAACTCCGCAGACATATCTTTTGATGTTTTGTAAGTTGCCACCCCCATGGGTTTGGCATAATCCTGTATTACATAGTCTACGAAGGACTTATTCATATCCTTGCAGAGGATGAGTCCTATGGATGGATTCTCATGCGGTTTCCGCTCAAATCCGTCCAGAATGCTCAAGTAGCTCTGCAGCTGTCCAAGGTAGGATGGCTTGAACTTCCCGGTCTTCAGTTCCACCGCCACCAGACAGTTCAGCTCACGATTGAAAAACAGAAGGTCAATATACTGGTCTTCCCCGAAGGCATCCAGATGATACTGGTTGCGGACGAAGGCAAAGTCCTTGCCAAAGGTAAGGATGAAGTTTTTAATGTTATGGATAATGGCATTTTCTAACATCCGCTCATCCGCATCCTGTTTATCCCGGATTCCCAGTTCCTCCACATTGATATAATCCAGAAGATACTCATCCTTGAATGTACTGATGGCACGGAAAGCCTGCTCCTCCGCTGGAAGCGTCTGCAGAAAATTGTTCGGTAAGCTGCCCTGATGGTGATAGTCATCACGGGCAATGCTTGCAATCAGTTCCTCGTGACTGTATTTTTCGTCAGCACATCGCCTTATGTAAAAAATACGCTCATTTGTATCTTTTATCTTGGAAAGAATCGTTCGGTGATGGGAGAAACCGATGGCAAAAAACGAAGTATCCGGAAACTCTCCGGAAACTCTATTTGTGTTGGCACCAGCTGGTTCCAATTTGAAATCTCTAATTTGGCACCTACGGGTGCCAAATTGCCGTTATCGGACTCAAGCACCGATTCAGATTTGTCCAAATACGACCACTCCTCATAGAATGTCCGCATGTATCGCAAGCTTCTTGCCGAGAATCCTTTCAATCCCGGCAGTTCCTTGTCCAGCCTCTTGCTGATGGCATCGATGACTCCCTTTCCCCAGAAGCCTTTTCTGGAATTCAGAGAGATGTATTTCCCGATGGCATAATAAAGCATCAGCTGCTTCTCGTTCACAGAGCGTACTGCATCATACTGGCTCTGTAAAATCGCAGTCTTGATGATTTCCATAGCATTATCGTAATTCACAACTATCCCCCCTTGGATTATGGCGGCCCCCTTGGATTATGGCTGACAAATTATTATGACAAAACACCATCCATAACCAAGTAATTCTAATACTATCATTCGAAACAATGCTTTTAACTTGCCTGACCAGTTCCAAGTCCGACTCACGCAATGCCGGATAATTCTTCAAATCAAGGAAGTCCAGCACATACGGGTCTTTAATAAAATTCTCGACGGCAAGTGTCTCCGCTAAATCATGTGCTTCCGCAATAACAGGCGACTTTTCTCTGCTGGCAAGAAGCCTTTCATAATACAGCGTGGAAATCTGGCACTCAAGCTGACGGCTTGACCATGCTGAACAGAGTCATTCCTTCAAGTACCAGTTTCTGGCGGTTTCATTCTCAACACGCAAAAGCAATCGGGGCAAAAGCAATCGAGAGTGCGTCAGCTTCAATTGTGAACGCAGCGCGTTCGTAATTGACCGTTATTGTCGCCTGTTCATCAGTTATATCATTGTTATCAGTGAATTATGCAGCACTATCAGTTTAGTTCATTACTTCCGCAAATTCATATTCAGGAATCTTGATATTACAGACATCAAATTTTCTGGTAACCGCATCGTAGTCGTAGTAATCATATCCTTCCTCTCTCTTAGCAAAAACAGAACAGTCAAATTCATGTGGCAAGGCATCACAAAATGAAGCAAAAAAACCGTATAAGCCCTATAAATCAGGGGATTACGCATTGTCTATTCTTTTAACAGGAGAGCGACCGTTTCTGTGTGGCGGGTATATGGAAACTGATCAAAAAATTCCAGCTTATCTATGACATGGGTTTCCGTAAGTACTTTAAGGTTTTCCATAATGGTTACGGGATTGCAGGAAACATAGACAATGTTGTCATGCCGCCGAATCATTTTCAGGGTAGCGTCATCCAGCCCTGCCCGAGAGGGATCCACCAGAACCGTAAGACAGTCGTAACTCGAGATCAACACCGCTTGCTTCGAGTCTTCTGAAGCTTCTGACTTTATTCATGGCCTAGGTAAACTCTTCAGTGCTCAAGCGAAGGATTTTAAGGTTTGCAACGTTGTTTCTGGCAATGTTGAGCTGCGCGGACTTAACCGAGGTTTTTGATATTTCCGTGGCCAGCACCCGTTTAAAGTTTTACGCTAGAAATATGGAGAAATCATCAACCTACCACTCTATCGCCGGTATATCGCTGCCATCCAACGCAGCCTATGCAGTTACTTCCATCGGGAAGCCCGGGCAATTTGGAACTCGCAAGATCAAAATTGGCGCGAATGCAAATATTTAACCAAGAGCCGCAACATGGTTGTACAGTACGCAGTAAATTCACTATAGTTAGCCATATTAACAGATTAACACTTCTTGTTAACAAATATCTCTGTTACTATTATGCTATATATAACATATTAAGGAGGCATGAGTATTGGGTAAGTTTACCGTTGACTTTTACCAGAAAGAGGATGGTTCCAAACCGGTGGGTCGGTTTATCTGGAATCTGTCTCTTCGGATGAAAGCGAAAGTCATCGGAGATCTGCACTTAATGGAAGAGTACAGCAATCTGGCACGAGAGCCGTTAAGCAAGCACATGGAAGATGGAATTTTGAACTTCGCAGCAAGGTTGGAACAGATATATCGTTCGGATTATTTACTTTTTCGAAGAGAACAGAATTATTATTGCAACAAATGGCTTTGTTAAGAAACAGCAGAAAACACCGAGGGCTGAAATAGAACTTGCAAAAAGGCGTAGAACATACCATTTTTCAAGAAAGGGGATGAAATCATGAGTGACCTTCAGGAACTGACGAACGAATTGATGGCAGATGAAGAGTTTCGCAGAGAGTATGAAGCTATTCAGCCAGAATTGGATATCACTCGCGCTATATTAGATGCCCGAATCAGAGCCGGAATAACTCAAAAACAGCTGTCTGAGCGTTCTGGTATCAGTCAGGCCGATATTAGCCGACTGGAAAACGGAAATAGAAATCCCAGTCTGAATCTGCTGAAACGGCTGGCTGCTGCGATGAATTTGACGTTGAAAATTGAATTCATTCCGAATGCAGTATCACAGCATACTGGTATCTGACACTTCTATTCGACCAATCTATGGCAAGAAATCCTGCTGCAAGTTAACAGCAGTTTTTTTGATTTCAAAGGGGCAAGGAGCTGTACTGATTATGCCGGATCTCCCCGCCGTTTTTTCATTGTTTTCTGAAAAGTACATTACTTTTCACATCCAAGATTAGGCACAATTCACGCCATTTCCTTCCGCAAACGCAAAATGGTATCTTTCCGCCTTAATATGTTTTTACATACAGTCAAAATCGCTCTTTACAGTCATGCTCAAAAAAGCATCAAACTCCGCAAACCCTTTGATTTCAAGGGCTTTCAGAGCCGGTCTATTTTGCCCTTGATAGTAAAACTACGGTCTCGACGTGACAGGTATGCGGGAACATGTCAAAAGCATAAAGGCATTCCAGCTGATAACCGCGTTTAATAAACCATGCCATGTCCCGCTTCTGGGTTTTGGGATTGCAGGAGATATACACAATCCGGGGTACCCCGAGAGCAGCCAGAGTATTCACCACGCTCTCCTCCAGCCCCTTTCTGGCAGGATCCAGAATAACACCGTCAAACCTGACTCCGCCTTTGACCAAATCCGGAAGAACATCCTCAACCCTGCCCGCATAAAAGCTGGCATTGCCGATGCCGAAGATCTCGCTGTTTCTTTCCGCATCCCGCACCGCTTCGGGAACCACCTCGATCCCAAAGGTTTCCCGGGCTCGCTCCGAAAGACGGAAGGAAATTGTACCGATGCCGGAATAAAGATCCGCTATCCTGGCATCCGGAGCCGGATCCAGAAGCTCAATGGCCTTATCGTACAGAAGCCCGGTAATTTCGCCGTTTATCTGAAAAAACGACACCGGCCGCACCCTGAACACCCGTCCCAGAAGCGGCATTTCCGCATAGAGCCCGCCCCGGACTGCCTGAAAGCTTTCCCCGAAGATCCGGTTTCCGGGATCATTATTGAAATTCACCGCAATATTGGCGATCCCAGCCTTTTCCAGCAATCTCAGCACTGCCTCCGGCACAGCTGCCGAGGACGATGCGGCATCGTTCCCGGTTCTGAGCACCAGAACCGCGCATCTCCGGAAGGCGGCATCAGCCTCCCCGGATTTTTCCCCGTCCGGAGCTCCCCGCAAAAAGATATAACGAAGGTTTTCGGAAAAGATCTTCATCTCCCGGGCATCTTCCGCACTGGAATTTCCGCCATAAAGGGTTTCATTTACCAGATCCCGAAGCCCGTTACGCGCCCGGTTCATCCATGCAGGTTCCAGAAGACAGTCCGGAATAGCAATGATTTTGTGAGAATCCCTTTCATAAAGGCCCAGCATAAATCTGCCATGGCCATTATTGTCCCGGCCCTTATTCTCACCATGTTCCTCGTTCCTGTCCTCTGTCTCATCCGCCGTTTTCCTGCTGAAATTCCCCTTTATTCTCTCATTCCTTTTATCCGCCCTTTCATTCCCGGTATCCGCTTTCCGGTTCTGAAGATCCGGCTCCCCGGAGGCGGCATTATCCCACCCGGACACGTAAACCGCCTTGTTCCGGTAGCGGAAAGGATTAGGCATTCCGGTAATGCCGCGATACTTTTCTTCCGAAAACCCCGGAAGATCCTTAAAGAGATTCAGGAGATAAGCAGATTTAAAACGGAGCTCCGCTTCATATGACAAAGCGGTAAAGGAGCAGCCCCCGCACTTAACGGGGCAGAAATCAGGAATCCTGTCCGGACTCCGCTTCTGAACTTCGAGAAGTCTTCCGGAGATATACCCCGGCTTATCAATAACGGGTTCCAGAGTTACCGTTTCCCCGGGAAAGGCTCCGGGAACAAAGACCTTTCTGCCATTAAGAAAGCCTAAACCAGTGCCTTCTGAAGTTAACTCTGAAATGGTAACGGTGATATAAGACATCAGACGCTGAAAAAAGAGAGAACTGAAAAAGAAATAAAGAAAGGATTTTTTGTTCTGAACTGGTGGCCCATCACTGACTTGAACAGTGGACCAAACGATTATGAGTCGTCTGCTCTAACCGACTGAGCTAATGGGCCGCGGAACGGTTGCAATTATACAAGTCAAATCCCGCCTTGTCTAATATTTCCGGAAACTTTTTTACCCGTCTCACGCGCCTTCCCTTCGCCCCGGCTCTGCCTGCCCGGTACCCCATACCGGATTCTCTCCCGCGCGCTCCATGTCCGTCTTTTCCTGATTCCCTCATGTCCTTCCTGTCCGGACTCTTATTCTCCCTCTGCTTCCAGATCTCCCCAAACAAAAAAGAGCCCGCTAAGGGCCCTTCTCTTCTTCAAAAACCGGCTAACCCGCTTCCTGATTGCTGTCCAGGAAACTCCGGAGCGCCGTGGATCTGCTGGGATGCCGGAGCTTCCGGAGCGCCTTTGCTTCAATCTGACGAATGCGCTCCCTGGTTACGTCAAACTGCTTCCCTACCTCTTCCAGAGTATGGTCGGAGCTCATGCCAATGCCGAAACGCATTCTGATAACCCGGGCCTCCCGGGGCGAAAGTCCGCTCAGGGCCTTTTCGGTGATGTCCTTAAGACTGTCCACCGTGGCCACATCAGCCGGGAGCGGCAGCGTGGTATCCTCCAGAAAATCCCCATAATGCGAATCATCATCGTCACCCACGGGCTTCTCCATGGAAACCGGCTCCTTGGAAATCTTCATCACCTTGCGGATCTTGTCCACCGGAAGCCCCATCCTTTTGGCCAGATCCTCCGGAGTAGGCTCCCGGCCGTTCTCCTGCAGCATCTGCCGGGACACCCGGTTCAGCTTGTTGATGGTTTCAATCATGTGCACCGGAATTCTGATAGTCCGGGCCTGATCGGCAATGGAACGGGTAATGGCCTGCCGGATCCACCAGGTGGCGTAGGTTGAAAATTTGAATCCTCTCTTGTATTCAAACTTATCCACCGCCTTCATGAGGCCGATATTGCCCTCCTGCACCAGATCCAGGAACTGCATGCCCCGGCCGGTGTATTTCTTCGCAATGGAGATCACCAGACGGAGGTTGGCATTAATCATCTCCCCCTTGGCCTTCTGAGCATTCTGATCCCACAGAATAAGCTCCTTTTTCAGATCCCGGAGCTTATAGATCTCAATGCCGATCTTTTCCTCAATAGCGGAAATGCGTTCCAGCTCCGGCAGAATCCTCTCTTCATGAGCGCGGATCTTTTCGGCAAAGGGACGATCGGAATTTACCAGAGTCTCGTACCAGCTCCGGTCAAAGACCTTCCGGTTATCAAGATAGAGCTTCCGGTAGGAGGGCTGATCCATGCCGCAGCGCTTTTTCAGGGTATCGGCCATGAAATCGTCATGAGGCCGCATTTCCGAGAAATGATCCTGAGCCGTCCGGGAGAGGTAGGTAAGCTCCTTCTGGGGCAGCTTGAACCTGACAAACTCCTTCTCCATCAGGGTGAGAGCGCGATGGGTCTGGGCATGTCTGATGCCGTATTTTTCCCGGGCCTTTTCAAAAGAACGCCAGGCTTTGTCCAGATACACCATCTGAGCAGCCACCTCCTCCAGAGAAGGACCGGAACCGCCGCTGTCATCCATATCGCCGTCATCCTTGGCATCGCCGCCGTCGCCTTCGGCATCGTCATCCGCATCATCGCCGGGAGCGGCATCGTCGGAAATGGCCTCATCGGAAACCGGATCCTCGGTTTCCGGCTCCCCGGTCTCGGGAGTGTCCTCATCCCTGACCTCATCGCCCTCGCCGTCTTCTTCGTTCTCCAGCCGGAAGCCGGATACGATATCGGAAATGCGGGAATTCTGACTGGAAATCTCCTGGAACTGATCCAAAAACAGCTTTACCACCAGAGGACAGCGGCCCAGACACGACTGCACGCCGCGGACGCTTTCTTCGATTCTGCGGGCGATCTGCACCTCGGTCTTGCGATCCAGGAGGCCCACGCTGCCCATTTCGCGCATGTACATCCTCACCGGGTCAGTGGTCTTCCCGATATCGGACATCATTTTTTCAGTTTCGGAGGCCGTCTGATTGAGAATCAGATCATCAGATTCCGGAGGCTTGTCGTAAATCTGAATGTCCATCTCCTCGCAGCGCTGAAAAAAATCCTCCAGCTTTTCATCATCTTCAAATTCGGCTGGCAAATGCTCTTTGATTTCAGATTTAGTGAGATACCCTCTCTCCTTTCCATCAATGATTAGCTGTCTTAACGAAATAAATGCAGAAGAATTTTCCATTATACCGCCTTAATAGATAGCACCACACCCGAAGGGGCCGCCATTAAAACTTAGAAAGAACCATGAAAAACAGAAAAGCCGCCCTTTTTATCACAAGAAAGAAACAGGATCTGTCCTCAGGAAAATGACACGGACGCAAAAATATGAAAGAAAAGGGCCACCATATTTAAATGGAGCACAAGATTTTAGATCTCAGAAAGGGGGTGTGTTAAACACTGAATTTAAAAAATATGACTAGGATCACATTAATAGACGTATTTCCTCATAAAGTCCGCTGAACTCAGCAGACTTTTTTCTGTTCTTTTTTCAAAAATTCCCGCCGGCGGCCGGCTTAGTCCCCGCTTCTCGGAGCTGCCGGCTTTTTACCGCGCTTTCGCGGTCTTTCTCGGCATGCGGCAGGCTTTCAGCCATCCACAAAGCTCTTCAGGGGCTCGGATCTCGTGGGATGCCGGAGCTTCCGGAGTCCCTTGGCTTCGATCTGACGAATGCGCTCCCTGGTAAGGCCGAAGTGCTGCCCCACCTCCTCCAGGGTATGATCAGAAGGCATCCCGATACCGTAGCGCATCCGAAGCACCATGGCCTCCCGGGGGGAGAGATCCGTCAGGATCTTCTCAATGACAAACTTAAGGTTGTCCTGAGCTGCCAGATCCTGGGGCATCTGAGTGGTTTCATCCTCCAAGAAGTCTCCCAGCCGGGAATCCTCATCGTCTCCGATAGGAGATTCCATGGACATGGGCTCCTTGGAAATCTTCATCACCTTCTGGATCTTCTCCACGGAAATCCCCATGCGGGCTGAAATTTCCTCCGGAGTGGCTTCATGGCCCTTTTCCTGCAGAATCTGCCGCGCAATGCGGTTGTACTTGTGCATGGTTTCAATCATATGCACCGGCACCCGGATAATGCGGGCCTGATCGGCAATGGAACGGGTAATGGCCTGACGGATCCACCAGGTGGCGTATGTAGAGAACTTATACCCCCGGCGGTATTCAAACTTGTCCACCGCCTTCATAAGACCGATATTGCCTTCGGAAATCAGATCCTGAAAGGGCATGCCGCGGTTAATGTACTTCTTGGCTATGGAAACCACCAGACGGAGATTGGCCTCGATCATTTCGGACTTGGCCTTTTTGGTCTTGGCCTCCCACATCATGATCTCCTGGCTGATGCGGCGGATCTCCGAAATCCGGGTCTGAGAATCGTTCTCAATGCCCCGGAGACACTCCACGGCGCTCAAAAGCTGCTTTTCATAAATCACGGCCTTTTTGGCAAAGGGCTTTTTAAGCTTGATAATGTGCTCGTACCATTCCGCGGAGGCTTCCTTCTTGGATTCGGAATAGTAGCGGCGATACTCATCGGGCTTAAGGCCGCAGTTCTTTATGAGAATGGTGCGGATCTGCTTTTCCTGATTCTTGAGCCTGTCGGCAAAATCCCGCACCACCGTCAGGATCTCCTCATTAAGCCTGCTGTTGATAACAAAGCCGCAGAAGCATTCCCGCATTTCCGCAAAATGCTTTTCCGTGGTCTTGGCGCCGCGGCCGAAACGACTGAGAGCCTTCATGGCGGCGGCATAGTGCTTTCTTAAAGCGGCGATCCGCTCCTGAGCCTGGGCCGGATCCACATCTGCGGCATCGCCCTCCCCTGACATGGGAGCATCCTCGCCGTCATCATCGCCATCGCCTTCATCGGCCTCATCACCGCCGTTTTCATCAGCATCATCAGCGGAGGAGTCATCCTCCTGAACGGTCTCGGGAACATTGTCCCCATCAGCACCGGAAACCGCGCCGCTGTCATCGTCTCCCTCATCCTCCAGAGATCCCGCAGCATCCATGCCGGCATCCATGACCAGAGCATCCAGAGCGATTTCCTCATCAGAGGCAGCGAGATCGGCATCATCATCAGACAGATCCCTTTCGCCGCCGGTATTTTCCTGAAAGCCTGTAATGACGTCTGACAGCTTGCAAAGGCCGTTTTCATAATTTTCAAAATGACGGAGCAGAATCTCCTCGGCGGCCGGGAAATCCGAAATCAGATACTGCACCCGGCTCTTGCCCTCTTCGATGCGTTTGGCGGTGTTGATTTCCTGCTCTCTGGTAAGCAGGTTCACCGCTCCCATTTCCCGCATGTACATTCTGACCGGATCCGAGGAGCTGCCGATGTCGGTTATCAGATTCTCGGTCTCGCCGGCGGTCTGATTGAGCACCAGATCGCCTTCCTCGGGCTCCTTCTCGCAAATCTGGATATCGCGTTCTGCCAGAACCTGAAAGATCTCATCCAGTTTTTCAGATTCAAAATATTCTTCCGGAAGCTTTTCCTTAATCTCTTTTACCGTGAGATAACCACCCTTTCTCTTGCCTTCCTGAGTAAGCATCGCCAGGATTGATGATGGCTTTTCTTCCATAGTACAACATATCTCCAGAGTTAAGAGTTCTTTAAAACTTATGACAGAAGCGCTCTTAAAAAAACCGCCCCTATCTGAAAGCGCATATTTTACACTACTTGGAATAAGTTTAAAGGGGGGGAAATGAAGATCTTCCGGTGTTTTTTTGCAGATCCCCCCTTATTCCCCCGGCACGCGCGCCGGAATCTCTCATCAGGACTTCCGGGAGGGCTGAAGCTGCCTTGTGGCGGTTTCCAGAAACTGCACCTCGATAAGCTCTTCATTGCTGAGCCCGCCCTCCCGGCGGCCCTTGATTCTGAGAGCCTGCTTCCGGGCGGTGAGATGCTCCTGCAGAATGGCCTTAATGTAGTGCATCAGGTCAATGATCTTAATTTCCACAAACCCCTCCTCTTCGATGGCGGCATCAGATCTGGCCGCGAGAAGGCTGATAAGATCCCCGATCTTTCCGGAATCGCGGTACTTTTCCAGAAGGGCTCCGGTGGTGGTATCCGGATTGGCCTTGATCTTTCCCATGAGATCCAAAAGCACCTGACAGCGATCATTGGCATACTCCCGGAGAACCGCCACCAGCTTGTCCGGTTCGGGAATGGCCCGCATAAGCTCGGGATCCTTCACCAGACGGGCCACCACCGCTCTCATGGGATTCAGGGGAATCGTATTCGGATCCATCCGGGAACCGGATCCCCCGGCCCCGGTGCTCTCCGGCCCCCTGACCGCCTTCCGGGCCCGGAGCTTTTCAATACTGTCATCGATGCTGCCATGCAGACCTTCCTGCGACCAGCCCACCAGATCCGCGAGACGCTTTTCCACGGCCGCCCGGGTCAATATGGCATCGGGCATAAGGCTCAGTATTTCGGCTGCCCGGTCAATGCAGTTAATTCTCCCGCCCTCGTCGTCCACGTTGTACTGGTTCCTGAGGGTGGCAATAATATATTCCGGGAGGCTTTCCGCATGCTCCAGATAGTCCAGCATGGCCTTTGCTCCCTGACTGCGCACCAGGGTATCCGGATCATGCTCCGGAGGGAGAAAGCAGAACTGAAGCTGCTTGTCATCGCTAAGGGCCGGAAGAGCCGTGTTCAGGGCATGCCAGGCGGCGTTTCTGCCGGCGGCATCGCCGTCATAGCAGAAGATAATGCGATCCGCCTGTTTAAAAAGCAGGTTCATCTGCTCCGGGGTGGTGGCCGTGCCCAGCGAGGCCACGGCATTGTGAATGCCCGCCTGCTCCAGGGCGATCACGTCCATGTAGCCCTCGGTGATCATGATATAGGGGAGATTTTTGTCCCGGAGATTTCGGATGGCATCCAGATTGAAGAGCTCATGCCCCTTTTTATACACCGGGCTTTCCCGGGAGTTAATGTACTTGGGCTTGGAATTGTCCAGCACTCGGCCGCCGAAGGCAATGGTGCGGCCGCGTTTGTCGCGGATGGGGATTATCACCCGGTTTCTGAAGGTGTCATAAACCTTGCCCTGCTGTCCCTGATTTACAAGGCCCAGATCCGTCATGGCCTTTAGGATCTTCTGATTGTCCCCGGCCAGATTCTTGATGAGATAATCCCAGGATTCCGGAGCAAAGCCCACGTGATAACGCCGGAGGGTGTCATCCGAGAGTCCCCGGTCATGGAGGTACTTAAGGGCCTCCGGATGCCGGGGGAGCTCAGCCTCAAATAAGAGCGCGGCCCGCTCCAGAATATCGTAGAAGTCAACCTCCCGCTCCTTCTTCTCCGGAGCATGACCGGCGCTCTCCTCATATTCCACCTGCACCCCGGCTTCCTTGGCGAGCTGCTCCACCGCCTCGGGGAAACTCAGCTGATCATAGTCCATGATAAAGCCCAGCACGTTGCCGGACTTATGGCACCCGAAGCAGTTATAGAACTGCTTTTGCTGGCTGACGCTGAAGCTCGGGGTCTTCTCGTTATGAAAGGGACAGCAGCACATATAGCTGCTCCCGGAACGCTTCAGGGTGAGCCGGGCTCCGATAACATCCACAATATCGACCCGGTCAATAAGCCTTTCGATAAAATCCTTTTTGATATAGGGCATTTCTGTTCACCTCGTCTTTAACTTTCTGTCTTCATCTTTCCGTCAATCTCTGTCCGCTGTCTTAGTCTTTCTTTGCTTTATCTGTGTTTATTCTGTTTCTCTGTCCTTCTTTCACTCTCCAGGTCTTACTTCAGTCTGCCTCTTTCCTTCTGACAAAACCGCCCTTCCGGAACAGACACTGCCCAACGCCGGAAATATAATAAAAATCCTGCTGAAATACAATAAAAACAATATTTGATTTTCAGAAGCGGCCGGGAAGAATCCTCCGGAGCCGGAGAAGCTGAAGCCAATATCCGCTCCCAATTCTCCGGATTTCCGGGAATCAGCTCTTAATGAGAGGAATGCTGTACCCCGAGGGAACGCTGTAAAACGTGTCAGTGTCGCAGCGCCAGCCGGTAAGACGGCCGCCCCAGACGCAGCCGGTATCCAGAGCCTTTATACCGGGAATATGGCAGTTTCCGGCCAGAGCGGCCCAGTGCCCGAATACTAGGGAGACTGAATCTGCGGGAGCGGGCTTCCGAAGCTCGAACCAGGGCCGGAGTCCCTCCTGAGCGGCCTCTTCCGGGGAATTTTTATTTTTGAAATCCAGGGAACCATCCGGACGGCACAGCCGGATCCTGGTAAAGACGTTCACAAAGAAGCGAATCCGGTCAATGCCAGCAAGTTCGGGATCCCAGCGATCCGGGGTATCGGCAAACATGCGCTGCAAGAACCGGCTCCGGGTAACCGGCTGTCTCAGGGTCTCCTCAGCCTCCCGGGACATGGCCAGGGCATCCTCAATGCTCCACTCCGGAATAATGCCGGCATGAACCAGACAGACGGGAACCCGGGGATGGCGGAATACCAGAGGAGCCCTGCTGAACCATTCCGCAATATCCTCAAGATCCGGGGAGCTCAAAAGATCCTGCAAAAGATCCTTTCTCTTAGGCTCCTTGAAGCCGTAGGCAATGGCCAGAAAATTCAGGTCATGATTGCCCAGCACAAAGGTGGCGCGATCACCAAGATCCCGGATAAAGCGCACCGTGTCCAAAGGCTTCGGCCCTCTCCCGATAATATCCCCCGTAAGAAGAAGTTCATCGCAGGCCGGATTGAAAGCCATCTCCTCCAGAAGATGCCTGAATTCATCATAGCAGCCGTGAATATCGCCGATGCAGTAAACCGCCATAACTCCTCCTTTTCTCTCCGGTCGCTTCCTCTCTTCCCCTTGTTTCCCCTCTGGGTGTAAATGGCGGCGGGGGCAAGCAGTTCATTACAGGCAGCAAGCCCGGCATGAGAGCTCCGGTACTACAGGAAATGCGACTTCCGGGCCAGGGTCAGGAACTCCATGGCAAAGGCGTTTTTCATATCACCCGGAAACTCCTCTCTGTTAAGCACGTCGAAGTCCTCCGGAGAATAGCGCGGGAAGAAGGCATCTCCCTCTATGTGGGCCTTTATCAGGGTAACATAAAGGCGATCCGCCAGCGGAAAGGCGGTTTTATAAAGCTGAGATCCCCCGATAACAAAAACCTCCTTGTCCGATCCGCCTCTCCTGACGCCCTCGGCCAGGGAAGGCACCAAAGCAACGCCCTCGGCCGCCTGATAGTCCGGATTACCGGTAACCACCACGTTAAGACGCCCCGGCAAAGGGCCCCCGATGCTTTCATAGGTCTTGCGACCCATAATAATGGTATGTCCCCAGGTGAGTTCCTTGAAATGACGGAGATCCCGCGGGAGGTGCCAGGGCATCTTCCCGCCCCGGCCGATTACATAATTTTCCGTATGAGCAACAATTAAAGAGAGCATATCAAACCACCGGTCGCTTGCGATAGAAGAAGAGCGGAGGCAGCGCAATGCCCGCCCCCATTGCCAGCATTATAGCCCCGGTGGTGATGCCGTTTAAGCAAAAGGATTCAATTTCTTGAAGCCGGGATCCCGTCCCGTCATAAATCTGTATGGCGCTTAACAAAGTCATATAGGCATTCCGTCCGGGAATAATGGGAATGATGCTGGCCACGGTAAAAACCGGCCGCGGCACCCGGATCCGGGGAGAGATGCCGATGAAGCACAGGCTCATCGCCGTAACTGAAATAAAGGTCGCCGTGACTATGCCGAGATCCAATTCCCGCATCAGAATCATGCGGAGCCCCCAGGTGAGAGCTCCCCCGGCGGCGCACCAGCCCAGACAGCGGACGGGAACGTGAAACAACAGGGCAAAGGCCACGGAGGGCAAAGTAGCCAGAAGAGCGCGCAGAATATAGTCAGTCAGGGTATAGTCAGCCATGGTTACAGTCGGTTAATGTTATGAAATCTTCCAGAACTCCTGCGGGATGAAATAAAGAGCCACGGTGATCCCCAGAGACACCGCCATCAGGAGCATGGTGGTGAGCATCAGCCGGGTAAAGGCCATGGTGTAGTACCCTTTAAAGAGATCCAGCACCCCGTTTACAAAGGGGAAGCCCGGTACCAGGAGCAGCACTCCGATAATGAGGGCGATCTCCAGATCCTTCGGCTCCAGATGAAAGATCCAGGCTCCGCACCCATAGGAGATCAGCGTCCCGAAAAACCCCAGCACCCCGAAAACAAAAAACGGAAACAGGGCATATTTCTGCAAAAACACCCGGAGGGCCATGGTAACTGCTCCCGCCAGAAAACCGGAGGCGCAGGCCATGAGGCTCCCGTCATTCAGAAAGCCGAAGGCCATCGTGGCAAGACCGATCATGAAACAGAGAAACAGGGGATTGATTTCCCGGGTTCTGATGCTCTTAAAGCGTTCCCGGAATTCTGAAAATGAAAGCCCGTCCTTTTCCGCCTCCAGGCAAAGCTTCGTGATATCCGTAAGCACATCCATCTGAATCCCTCCGGTTGACGCCTTCCGGGTGAGGGAGCAGCGGCCATGGGGAGTATTTGCGGAAATGCAGACCATGCCGGCTCCCACAATAACCTGCGTATCCGGATAACCGAAGGCGCGGGCAATGCGCTCCGTGGTCTGCACCACGAGCCGGGTTTCAGCGCTGGAGCTCATAAGCCTTAAGGCCACCTCGGAAAAGAGCTCCAGCCGCTCCTGATCCTCCGGCGGGCACAAAAGAAGGCTCATTGGATTTCCTGCTCAAAGTCTTCCTGAATATCCAGGGGACGTTCTTCTTTAACAGGTTCGGGCTTGTCAGTCCATACGAAAGCCCGGGCTGCGGCATCAACACCGCTCTCCCGTTCCTGTTCCGCGAGATCCTGAATAAGCTGCATCACTTCCTGACAAAGCTCTTCCGTGCCCTTATGAGCCAGAGCGGAAATCACGAAGTACCGGGCCGGCTTTTCCGGAAGGCTGGCCAAAGTGGCGGCAACAATTTCCTCCTGCTCCTCGGGAGTCACGGCATCGCATTTATTGAACACCAGCCAGCGGGGCTTTTCATAAAGCTTTTCGCTGTAATTCCGGAGCTCGTTTTCGATCACGGCAATGCCGGCTGCGGGATCGGAACCGTCCACGGGCTTCATATCCACAAGATGGAGGAGCACCCGGCAGCGTTCCAGATGCCGGAGGAAGCGATGCCCCAGGCCCGCGCCCTCGGCCGCGCCCTCAATCAGGCCCGGAATATCCGCCACCACAAAGCTGCTCCCCTCGGAAACCCGCACTACCCCGAGACTGGGCACCAGCGTGGTAAAGGGATAGTCGGCGATTTTCGGGCGGGCGGGGCTGACTGCGGAAATAAACGTGGACTTTCCGGCATTGGGAAGCCCCAGCATGCCCACATCGGCCATGAGCATAAGCTCCAGCCTGATAAAGCGCTTCTCCCCGGGAGAACCGTCAGTCTTCTGCCGGGGGGCCCGGTTCACGGAGCTTTTAAAACGGGAATTCCCCAGCCCGTGAAAGCCGCCCTTGGCCACCATGAGCTTCTGCCCCTTGGTCAGGAGATCCCCCAGCATTTCCCCGGTATCGGCGTCAATAATGCGGGTGCCCACGGGAACTCTGAGCACGCAGTCAGCGCCCCGGGCTCCGGTGCAGTCGGCGCTGCCGCCGTTCTGTCCCCGGCCGGCGGCATAAAATTTCTGGTACTGATAATCCACCAGAGTATTCAGATTGTCATCGGCTATCACAAAAACATCCCCGCCGTCCCCGCCGTCTCCGCCGTCAGGGCCGCCCTTGGGAATATACTTCTCTCTCCGGAAGCTCACGATGCCGTTACCGCCGTCACCGGCTTCCACGCGGATCTGGGTTTCATCAACAAATTTCATTTTTCTGCCGCCTTTTCTTTTCGCTTCTGCCTGTTTTCTGCCTGATAAGCAATAAAAAAGCCCTACCAATTAAACAACCGGTAGAGCCCCCTTGGCAAAAGAACCTTTGATTAAACAGGAATGATGCTTACAAATCTGCGGTTCTTAGGTCCGGATACGTAATTCTTCACTACGCCATCGCACTTGGCGAACAGAGTGTAGTCCCTGCCCAGACCGACGTTGGGGCCGGGATGGAACTGAGTGCCGCGCTGACGCACGATAATGGAACCTGCCGATACAGCCTGGCCGCTGTATACCTTGACGCCTAAACGCTGAGCATTGGAATCGCGACCGTTGCGGGAACTGCCGCCTGCCTTCTTATGTGCCATTGTATAACTCTCCTGATTAAGCGTTAATACCGGTGATCTTAAGCTCGGTATATCTCTGACGATGACCGGTCACCTTCTGGAAATGCTTGCGGCGACGGAACTTGGTAATAATTACCTTCTCGCCCTGGATCTGATCGACCACTTCTGCCACAACCTTTCCGCCTTCCAAATAAGGAGCGCCAACTCTTACGTTGTCTCCATCAGCAACCATCAGTACCTTGTCGAGTTCGATGGATGCGCCCTTCTGAGCATCCTTGAGAAGCTCTACGGAAATCACATCTCCCTCAGAAACCTGATACTGTTTGCCGCCAGTTAACACAACTGCGTACATTTAAAACTCCATAGCCCTGAAACCTGACGGTAACAGGGACAAAAATCTTTAGATTAACAATAACGATGGCGCGTATTATACAAGTTGGATCACAGTTACGCAACAAAAATGCCCAATATTTTTTACAATTCCCCGGGGATCTGCGGGAATGCGGCGAAAACGCTTTTCCGGCC
The DNA here is from genome assembly GCF_045225735.1 of Succinimonas sp. Taxonomy (NCBI): domain Bacteria; kingdom Pseudomonadati; phylum Pseudomonadota; class Gammaproteobacteria; order Aeromonadales; family Succinivibrionaceae; genus Succinimonas; species Succinimonas sp. The sequence goes on from NZ_JBGVBR010000112.1 coordinate 17,024, forward strand.
CCGCGGGGCTCCCTGGTCTCTCCTTTTTCACCGGACGGAAACACGGTATAATATCCGCGGCCGTTCCGGATGCGGACGCCCGTCATTATTGAAGAGATACTACATGACCAGTACAGAAGAACTGCTCTCCGAACCTTTGGACAAGGTAAACCAGCGCATTCTGCAAGCCATAGATTCGCCGGTGGATCTGGTAAACAGCGTGTGCCGTCATCTTGTCCTCGGCGGAGGCAAAAGAATTCGCCCGCTGCTCCTGCTCCTGGCTGCAGGCCTGATCCGGCCCGAAGCTATCGGCGATGAAAAGATTCTGAAGCTGGCCGCGGCCATTGAAATACTCCATACCGCCACCCTGATGCACGATGACGTCATTGATGAAAGCGAGATGCGCCGGGGCCTTAAAAGCGTGAACAGCGTGTTCGGTAACTCCATCGCCGTGCTGGGAGGCGATTATCTCTTCACCAAAGCCTTCGATTTGGCCTCCGTTACGGAAAACTCCGCCATCTTCCGGGATTTCTTCCGGGCAGTGAGCACTATCGCTTCCGGAGAAATCGAGCAGATGGGAAATATCGACCGCCCGGAGCTCAGCGAACAGGCTTACTGCCACACCATTTATGCCAAAACCGGGGTGCTTTTTGAAATAGCGGTCAGAATTCCCGGTATTTTTTTCAAGGTATCAGAAAGCGAGTTAGAAGGACTTACCGGCTACGGCCGCAGTCTCGGGAACGCCTTTCAAATAGCCGATGATATTCTGGACTACACCGCCGATGCCGGAGAACTGGGCAAAAATATCGGCGATGATCTCCAGAATCACAAGATAACCCTGCCCCTGATTTACACCCTGAATGCTTTAGGGGAACCCGAAAGAAGGCAGGCTCTGGATGCCATGGCCCGCTGCGATCTCCCCATGATCATGAATCTCGCGGCAAAAACCGGAGCCATCGCCCGCTGCTATGAAAAGGCCGAATCAGAAGCCGCCAGCGCCAGAAAATCTCTGGAGGTCTTTCCGGACAGCCCCTTCCGGGAACAGCTCTGCAGTCTGGCAGATCGGGCGGTAAAAAGAACGCGCTGATCCTTCCCTTTCTCTCCTCAAATCTCTCCTCAAAAAAAAATCTCCGCCCGGGTACTCCCGAAACGGAGATCTGCATTCCGGAGCGCCGGAACTGCTCTCATGTAACGCCCTTATGCAACGCGCTAATCCAAAGCGCAGAGCTCCTCGTCGCTCCCCAGAGCCCAGCCCTCGGACATGCCGATGATTTCATCCTTCATGGACAGAAAGACCTCAGCAATCAAAGGGTCAAAATGCTGACCGGACTCTTCCCGGATGATCTCGAAGGACTTTTCATATGAAAACGCCTCCTTGTAGCATCTCTTGGATACCAGAGCGTCAAACACATCGGCAATGGCCATCACCCGGGCGCACAGAGGAATCTGCTCCCCTTTGAGACCGTCAGGGTAGCCCTGACCGTTCCACTTTTCATGATGGTAGGTAGCCATGTCCACGGCGGTCTTCAGGATCAGGGGACTTTCTATGGACTTCAGGGTTTCCTGGATCATCATGCCGCCTATTCTGGCATGACGCTTCATGATCTCGAATTCGTCCTTGGTAAGCCGTCCGGGCTTCAGCAGAATCACATCCGACACGGCGATCTTGCCGATGTCATGGAGAGGAGCGGACTGCACAATGGCATTGCGCTTTGCCTCATCCTGAAGCTCCTCCACGTAGTAGCCCTTTTTTAAGAGTCCGTCCACCACCATGGATACGTAGGAGGCGGTGCGCTGAATATGAAGACCGGTAAGCTGATCCCGGCCCTCGATAATGGAAGCAAAGGCCTCCACAATATTCTGCCGGATTTTTTCGATCTTCTGTTCCTGATCCTGATAACGGCGTTCCATGGCCGCCCGGTTCTGCTCCGCCTCCAGCACCCGCATGACACGGTATTCGATGACGCCAAAGCGGGAATTCTTGCTGATATAGTCCTGAGCGCCCAGCCGGAAGCTCTGCTCCTCGGCATCAGGGTCATCGTTATCGCTCATGACAATAACGGGGAGCACCCGAGGCTTGGAGATTCTCCGCAGGCTGCTCATAAACTCCGCGAGCGGGAGGTCAGGGAGCGTATAGTCTGAAATCACCAGATCATAATGTTTGGCGGCCAGCTTAAAAACCGCATCCTGAGCGGTAAAAGCAAACTCCGCCTCGCAGGATCTGTCAAGAACCTGCTGCAGCACCAGCAGATTGGCATTGTCATCACCGACAAGCAGGATATGAAAATGAGGATCCATAGTTCATTCTTTATTTACTGTCCGAGCCCGAATATAAAGCTCTCATACTGCAAAATATAGCACATTTCCGGCGGTTTTACTCACCCGGAGAACGTTTTAGGAAAACATTTTCAGAAAGGGGCTCCCGGGAGTCCCGAAGAGGGCTTTTTCCTGCGGCTTCTCGGTTCTCGGGATCTCTGTTTTTGTTTTTGCAGCTTTATTGCCGCCCGGCAGGCAAAAACAAAACCGGAGGCTTTTTTGCCAAAAACTGCTGTGCTAGCATGGATAACCGGAATCTGATAACCACAAAACCAGAGGTTAAAAAATCCCCGGGACGGGCTCTCTCGTCCGGGACAATGCCTAAATAAGGAGATGGTCATGGATAACACCGGCTTCGCTTTGCGGCAGAAAAATAAGCAAAACAACGATAACAGATCCGGATGCCTCCTGTGGTGGATCGGGGATCTTCTGGAATTAGTTCTGGCTCTCTTTACCAGCGGCGAATAAGGAGCATCCCGAAAAATACCTGATAAGAAGATGGCTATGGATAACACCGGATGTCTGCCGGGGGGCTGATAGCGGATCTCATTGCTGGAATCTTTACCTGTTTCGGCAGCCCGCTCCATAAAAAAAGAGGGCCGCGCCCCCTTTTTAATTAACACATCCCGAAACCCGTCACACTGCGATTTCCCGCCAGCATCAGGCTCCGGCAGATCCCGAGGTCAGCTAGGCTGCGAAGGGATGATGCAGAATGATGGTCTGATCCCGATCCGGGCCTGTGGAAATAACGTCAATCCTGACTCCGGAAACCTCTTCCAGACGTTTGATGTATTTTTTGGCATTTTCCGGCAGAGCATCATAGCTGGTAACGCCAAAGGTTGACTGCTTCCAGCCGGGCATCACCTCATAAACCGGCTCCAGTCCCAGATAATCATCGGCAGCCAGCGGCGAATAGTCAATTATCGTGCCGTCAGCCTTTTTATAGGCCGTGCAGATCTTCACCTCCTCCAGCTCATCCAAAACATCCAGCTTGGTAAGGCAGAGTCCGGACAGGGAGTTCATCTGATTGGATCGGCGCATGGCCACGCCGTCAAACCAGCCGCAGCGACGGCGGCGTCCGGTAACGGAACCGAATTCCGCGCCCTTCTCGCAGAGATATTCTCCGGTCTTGTCAAAAAGCTCGGTAGGGAAAGGTCCGCCGCCCACCCGGGTGGTATAGGCCTTTACAATGCCCTCGATGTAGTCAATATGCCGCGGGCCGAAACCGGCTCCGGTACTGACGCCGCCGGCAACGGTGTTAGAGGAGGTCACATAAGGATAGGTGCCCTGATCAATGTCCAGGAAGGCTCCCTGAGCTCCCTCGAACATGATCTTGCAGCCATTTTCTCTGGCCTTGGCCAGAAGGGAGGTTACATCAGCCACCATGGGAAGGATTTCTCCGGCATACTTCTTACAGGCTTCCAGCACCTCATCATAGGAAACCTCCGGCTGGCCGTAATAGCTGGTCAGACAGAAATTGTGGTATTCCATAACCGTCCGCAGCTTGTCGGCAAAGTCATCCATATTAAAGAGATCGCCTACCCGAACTGCTCTTCTGGCAGCCTTGTCTTCATAGGCCGGACCGATGCCTCTTCCGGTGGTGCCGATGGCTTTTTTGCCCAGCTTGGCTTCCCGGGAGCGATCGATGGCAATGTGATAGGGCAGGATCAGAGGACAGGCCGGAGAAATGATCATTCTGTTCCGTACCTGCACGCCTTTGGCCTCCAGCTCCGTGATCTCGCCCATAAGAGCCTCGGGATTTACCACCACGCCGTTTCCGATTACGCAGGTACAGCCAGGACGCAGAATTCCGGAAGGAATAAGACGCAGAACCTGCTTCTTGCCATCTACTACAAGAGTATGACCGGCGTTGTTCCCGCCCTGATAACGCACTACATAGTCCGCTTCAGCAGTCAGCAAATCAACAATCTTACCCTTTCCTTCATCACCCCACTGGGTGCCTAAGACAACTACACTTTGAGCCATTTTCTCTGCCACTAAAACACATGGCTGCTTCCCGGTTTCGAAAGCAGCAGTTTAACAATCAAACAGCGTGATTTTATCAAAAATTCCCCCTGTTGACTATCTCTCAGGCCGGCGGAGACAGTTCCGTACCCGTTACCGCGGTTACAGCCGAAAAGGACAGCGCCTGCATCGGAAAACATCTCCGGATACACCGCGCTGTCCTCATCAGCAAAAAAGTCAGCAAAAATACTGTCAGCTATATCTTTGCAGCAATGTTTCAAAATCCTGATCTGTTACGCCGAGTTTTGCTATTGCCACATCCCTTGGGATTAAGCCTTTTTTGTAAAAATAGACAACGGTTTTTTCCTCGCCCTCTTTTATACCCTCTTTTCTGCCCTCTTCTCTGCCCTTTTCAGCAGCATCCAGGCATTCCCTCTCAAGATAGTCATGAAATTCATCCTGGGATCTAATTGAAAGCTCCATTGTCATCTCCTATTATCGGCATCACTCATTACCGGCTCTCTAAGAACAGCAGAAACCTTGAAACCAAAACTTTCAGAACAAAAAGACAGCGCATGTATCGGAAATCACCTCCGGATACCGCGCTGTCATCGTTAACGGAAAAACTCAGCTAAAATACTTTCAGCTATATTTTTGCAGCAATACTTCAAATTCCTGATCCGTTACGCCGAGTCTTGCCATTGCCACCTCCCTTGAGATTAAGCCTGCTGTGTAAAAATCGATAACGGTTTTTTCCTCGCCCTCTTTTATACCCTTTTTTATACCCTCTTTTATACCCTCTTTTATACCCTCTTTTCTGCCCTGTTCAGCGGCATCATTGCATTTGCCCTGAAGAAAGTTATCAAAAATTTCATTGGAAGTAATTGACAGTTCCATAGCATCCTCCATTTTTCTTGCGTATCTTTCAATAAACTGCGCCATAACATCATAGCCCTCATCGAGGCACTCCCTCTTGATGCTCTCTATGAATTCTACACCATTCCTGCATTTAGTTCTGAGACCTGCGGCAAGCTTGGAAAACCAGATGTACTGACCTGCGATGGTGCCTTTTTCCTTTGCGGAGAACACGCTTATCTCGAAATTCAGATACGCTGGTATCCGGGTTATCTTCGGATGATACATGCGGGTAAAATTCATCGTGCCGTCCGGCTTCGCTTTTTCGTCTCCGGTATATATCAGGCAGCACCG
>NZ_JBGVBR010000113.1:0-38696 GCF_045225735.1 Succinimonas sp.
GGTTTCTCTCTTCTATGCGGAGCCTCAGGTTTTTCTGATAAACCAAGCGAAGTATTTCTATGTTTCCCATCAGAATCAGTCGGTAAAGCGTCCGGAAGACAAGCTGAATGCAATTTTTTTAAACTGGGAGCATGAGCTCAAATGGGTGAAGGAGCAGGGATACCGTGATATCGGTTTCTGTAACTATAAAATGCTGATGCAGCTTCATTTCATGACGTCAAGGGTGCGGGATCCCGGTGAAGCGGCCAGGATTTACCGTTATGTTTGCGATAAGATTGACAGCATGTTCTTTCCGCTCCCTGAAGTGGCTCCGCTGCGTCATAAATTTGTGTGCCGGACATTATATTTGTCCGCTCTGTTCCGCCGCATTACCGGTTTTTGTTTCAGGTGACAGACTTGTTATTCAGGATTGTGAATATTGCTCTGGTCTGCGGGCTCACGGGTTGGTCTCAGTGCGTAAGTCATGGTACTTAAACCGCCGCAGCTGAGTCGGTGATAATTGCGACAGAGATGAAATTGCCGAAAATTCTGAGTGTTCATAGGTGAGTTATGCTGATTGATTTCAGAGTACAGAATTATTTGTCATTTAAAGACTCGCAGACGCTGAGTCTTATCGCCGGAAACAATGCTGATCTTCCTGATAACCTGATGTCTTTTGATAACCGCAGGAAACTGAGATTACTTAAAAGCGCTGCGGTATTCGGGGCTAATGCCAGCGGCAAATCCAATCTTATAAACGCTCTGTACCTGATGAAAACGCTTGTTACAGAGACGTTTAAGCCCGGTGAGCCCCTCCCGGTAACTCCCTTTAAGCTAAGTCAGGAATCCCGAGAAAGTCCGACGGAATTTGAAGTGACTTTTGCTGTTAACGGCGTGGTTTATCAGTACGGTTTCAGTGCTTCTCCGGCGCAGATTTTTGAGGAATGGCTTTTTGTCACTCCGAAAGACCGCAGTCAAAAATGGTTTGAACGCGTTTGGGACACTGAATCAAAACAGTATGCCTGGCGATTTGGGACGTATTTTCAGGGAACCAGACAGGTTTGGCTCAAGGCTACTCGGGAAAATGCTCTTTTTCTGACAACTGCGGTTTTGCTGAACAGCTCGCAGTTAAAGCCCGTTTTCGACTGGTTTGCAAACACGCTGCGGTTTCTGATTGGCTCAAGTTACTTTCCTCCGGTATTCAGCGCAATAATGTACAAGGACAATGAGCAAGTCAGAGAAAAGATTCTGAACTTCATGAAAATAGCTGATTTTAATATTTCTAATATTCATGTTGAAGAAGCGCCGCGGGAAAATCCGGATCTTTCAGAGTATCCAGAACCCGTAAGATTGTATATTGAACAGGAGATAAAATCTAAAAAAACTTTGAAAATCGTCACTAGTCACTTAGATGATGAAAATCAATCTGTTGATTTTGATTTTTTTAATGAATCTGATGGTACCAGAAGATTTTTTGCATTTGTCGGCCCTTTGATTGATGTGCTGCAGAATGGCTATGTTTTATGCATTGACGAAATTAATGTGAATTTGCATCCAAAACTGGTTAAATTTATAGTTAATTTGTTCCATAACAAAAATACCAATAAGAAAAATGCTCAATTGATTTTTACAACGCATGACACATCTGTTTTATCATTAAACTTTTTACGAGAAGATCAGATTTGGTTTTGCGAGCAGAATAAAAATCATTCTTCAGATCTGTTTTCGCTTTTTGATTTTAGGAAGCCTGTTATCGGGAAAAATAGTGATAATACGGATTTAAATATTGAAAAGTTGTATCTTGGCGGAAAATATGGAGCTCTCCCGTTTATTGGGGATGCGGAGGACGTTTTATAAATGGGAAGTGATGATTTATTTAAAAAGAAAAAAGCGGCCAGAGCAGCAAATCAGCTTGAACGAAAAAGAAAAAATAAGGAATTTAAGGCTAAAATTCTAATTGTGTGCGAGGGTGAAAAAACAGAACCTTTATATTTTGAAGAACTGAGAAAGAGGTACAGGATAAATACTGCCGATATTGAGATAGTGCATCCTAAAGGCTCAGATCCGATGAGTGTTTTTGAGAAAGCGGAACTATGCAGTAAATTATCCAAAAAACAAGGTTATCCTTACGACAGGGTTTTTTGTGTCTTTGACAAGGATTCTCATAAAAACTTAAGCCAGGCACTGCATAAAATGAGGAGCAATGGTTATGAGGATATTCTTTCCGTCCCCTGTTTTGAGTATTGGTTTATTCTGCATTTTTGTTATACTTGCAGTCCGTTTTCACCATCGGGAAGTAAATCTGCCGCTGATAATGTTATCATAGCATTAAAAAAGCATTTGCCCGATTACGAAAAGAAAGACAAATCGGTTTTTGGAAAACTGGAACCTCGCTTACCAACAGCTATAGAAAATGCCAGACGTGCTAACCAATTTGCCGAGAGTCACGGTACAGATAATCCTTCCACAAAGGTTGTCGATCTTGTTGAGTTTTTGATAAATTTAAATAATTAATCGCCGAATGCACTCGTAATACTATTCTAAAATAAAACATTTTAGTCATAAGCCTGTTTTTTAGGTTCTTTCGCACCATTGATTGGAATCGGCCAGAAGCAAATACATGAACAAAACGTCATATCGATAAAGCCGTTTCCATAACTGCTGCCCCCTTGTCAAAAAATAAGGGGACAAGGAATGACCAACATTAAGTGTAATAAAACGCTCTGGTTATGAACAAAAGTCTGCTGTGTGAACTGACCAGCATTGAGACCATCCAATGGTTGAACTCCCAGACTTTCCTGGGCTGTGAAATCATTCTCCATGAGGCTCGTTCTTTGTCACCTCCTTCGCAAAATGACACCGGGCCGTATCTGTGATAGAATCCGCCACGGTATTGTTTGCTCTGGGCGGGAAAATGTCTGACACTAAACTGAATCTCATGGATCTGGATCATGAGGGTCTCAATGATTTCATGCTGAGTCTGGATGAAAAGAAATTCCGGGCGGATCAGCTTATGAAATGGATCTATCAGTTCGGAGTAACGGATTTTTCCCGGATGACCAACATTAATAAGGCACTCAGAGAAAGACTGGCCTCCCTGTGCGAGATCCGGGCTCCCGAGGTCAAAGCCGAAGCCAGAAGCTCCGACGGCACCATTAAATGGGCTTTGGATGCGGGGGACGGTCAGCTGGTGGAAACAGTCTATATTCCCGAGGATGACCGGGCCACTCTCTGCGTTTCCACTCAGGTGGGCTGTCCTGTGGGCTGTCCCTTCTGCTCCACCGGGCATCAGGGCTTTAACAGAAATCTTACCACGGCGGAGATCATCGGCCAGGTCTGGCGGGCCACGGAATCTATCGGCTTTACTCCTGATGCCAAATACCGGGCCATCGACAATGTAGTGCTTATGGGCATGGGAGAACCGCTGTTAAATCTCAAAAATGTCATTCCGGCGATAAACATCATGCTGGATGATTTCGGTTTCGGCCTTTCAAAAAGAAGAGTTACCATATCCACCTCCGGTGTAGTGCCGGGCATTTTGGAGCTTATCGGCAAGGTTGACGTGGCTCTGGCCATTTCCCTGCATGCCTCTAACGATGCTCTCAGGGACAGACTGGTGCCCCTCAACAAAAAGTATAATATCGCCGAGTTTCTGGATGCGGTACGAAAATACGTAAGTTCCTCTAATGCCAATAGCGGCCGTGTTACTGTAGAATATGTGCTTCTGGCAGGGGTTAATGATTCAGAAAAACATGCCGAGGAGCTGGCCCGTCTTTTAAAACGCACCCCCTGCAAAATTAATCTGATACCGTTTAATCCCCACGGCGAAAGCTCTTTTATGAAGCCGTCCCGGGAAGCGCAGCAAAGATTTTACCAGGTTCTGTATGATCATGGTTATACAGTGGTTACCAGAAAAACCCGGGGCGATGATATCAAGGCAGCCTGCGGACAGCTGGCCGGCGAGGTCAGAAACAGGCTTAAAGCTGCTCAGGAAGAAGCTTCCGTTTCCGGGTGATTTTTTAGGATTTGCAAATATGAAGAGAATATTGGGTTTGCTGCTCATTTCAGCGGCTCTTGCCGGATGTGTTACCAGCAAGGAAGTCGTCATCGGCAAGGATGCCGATGGCAATGACATTGTCAAGGATGTCGGCAAGATTGACTACGAAAAGGCCTCCATTGCCAGATTGCGCCTTGCCAATGCCTATATTGCCCAGAAGGACATGACCAGAGCCAAGGAGAATCTGGAGATTGCCCAGAATTATGATCCTGACAGTGAGCTCCTGTTTCTTTCCTGGGGCAACTACTACGAGACGGTAAAGGATACGGAAAAAGCCCGGGAGATTTACGAGAAGTCCTACAGTAAGTTTTCCTCCTCCGGCACCACCTTAACCCAGTATGCCAATTTCCTGTGCAAATGCCATGAGTTGGATAAGGCGTTTGAGCTTTTTCATAAGGCGGTGGCCATTCCCAAATATGCTGACATTGGCTACACCTATGCCAGCGCCGCCCGCTGCGCTGCCGACCACGATAGGCATGACAAGGCCGGGGAGTATTTTGAAAAAGCCAGGCAGTATGGAGGATCCGATCCGGACACGCTGTACAGCTACGCTCTTTGGACATATTCTCAGAATCAATGCACCAAAGCTCACGATCTCATTCATACCTTTGGACTTTTTGTCAAGGAAGCTTCTCCGCAGGTTCTGGCTTTGAAAATCAAAATCGAGAAATGTCTGAAAAACTATGACGAAGCCTCCGAGCTGGGCCTCAGTCTTACCAGAAGATTCCCCCGCAGTCAGGAAGCCAAGGATTATATCAAGGGCAAGTTTTAACCCATACACAAGAATTGAAGAAAAATGACAGATACTAACACTGCGCCGGAGAACGGCGCTTCCCCGGCGGCGCAGCTGGGTGAGAGACTCAGATCTCTCAGAATCAGGCACAATCTCAGTCTTATTGACGTATCCGACAGACTGCAGATCAGAAGCCATGTGCTGAGTGACATGGAGAATGGAAATTTCAGCCATCTCAAAGAGGGCGAATGTCTCGCTTATGCCCGGTACATGGGTATAGATCTGGCTGAGGTCAGGGCGATTCTGGCTCAGTCGAAGAGTCAGGCGGCAGATGATGAAAGCTCCCGCATGCGCCTGATTCGCACCGGAGTGGGCATCGGAGCTCTGGCCGTTATTGCCGTAGGTCTTGCTCTTCTTATCGCTTCCGGAGGATCCGACGGCAAGCCTGAGGCGGAACAGGCCCTGATAGCTGAACCCGGCGCAGGCAACTCCGGCTCTCAGGAAGGCGAGGAGCTCAATCTTACGGAAATCAAGAGGAACAGCTCCGCTGCAAACCTTCCCGAACCTCCTAAGGCTGCGGATCCTCTTCCCGTTTCTCCTGCTGACGAATCCCTGTCTCTTTCCGGCAGCGATCCGGATGAGGGCGGTTCCGTTCTTCTGCCGGAGGAGACTCCTCCGGAGATTATCCCGGAAACCCCGGTGGAATCCGGCGTTATTACCTTTGACGAAGAACTCAAGGCAGCCGGGAATATTCCTGATGGCCCCTCCATGCTCCCCGATCCGGACAGAAGAACTTCCGGAATGGAAAAGCCGGGAGATACCGCGAAAAAGGACAATGCAGCAGGCAAAAATCCCAATGCCGGATATGGCATGAGGAAGCCGGAAATTGTGAACAATACCGCTGCTCCTTCGCATACCAGACCGGACACGGCAAAGAAGAATGATGCCAAAAAGCCGGGAACTTCAGGCGCTCCTGCTGCCGCGCCGGCTTCCCGGAAGCCTCTTAAAGCCGGAGAGGTAAGATCTCTCGCGGATGAAATGGGTCTCAAAAAGACTCCGGCTGCCGGCAAGGGAACTCCTCCCGCTAAACAGCAGTCCAATAAGCCAGATCCTAAAGCGCCTGCCCAGAAAGCAGCTCCCGCAAACCAGAAGACCGGCCCGCGCAATCTTAACGGCGCAAAGCCTGCCGCACCCGCTCCGGCTGCCAAACCGGGAAAACAGCCGGCTCTTAAGGCAGGCGAGGTGCGTTCGCTGGCAAGCGAGGGAGCAAAACCTGCTGCCAGGTCCGCTCCGGCTGCAGCCAATGTCAAGGTCAGGCAGGTATCAGGAAACGGTCGGGTCTATGACCCTGAAGAGGTCAGAAGAAAGGCTGACCAGGTTATGAAGAATTAATCCCCTGATGATGCCGGGCTTTGGGCGTCTTTGCGGCGAGTTTTTTATGAAAGCTCAGGCAGAAAAGCCGGGAAGACAGCAGTCAGCGGTCAGGCACAGGTTATAAACAGATCATAAATAAGGTCAGACAAGGATGAACTTCAGTGAGATAAAACGCCGCAAAAGCAGAAAGATCATGGTTGGCAATGTGCCGGTGGGCGGTGATGCTCCCATATCGGTGCAGAGCATGACCAATACCGATACTCAGGATGTGGCAGCTACCTTATGCCAGATCCGGGCTATTGCCGCTGCCGGAGCTGATATTGTGCGTGTCAGCGTGCCCAGCATGAAGGCTGCGGAAGCCTTTAAGGAGATTCGTTCCGGTTCCCCGGTTCCTGTGGTGGCTGATATTCATTTTGATTACCGCATTGCGCTTAAAGTGGCTGAATACGGGGCTGATTGTCTGCGCATCAATCCTGGCAACATCGGCAGCGAGGACAAGATCAGAGCAGTGGTGGAGGCGGCCAGGGAGCGTCACATTCCTATCAGAATCGGGGTAAACGGCGGCTCTCTGGAACGGGATCTTCTGGAACGCTACGGAGAACCCGTGCCTGAAGCTCTGGTGGAGTCCGCCATGCGTCATGTTGACATTCTGGATAAAATGAACTTCCCGGATTTCAAGGTCAGCGTTAAGGCCTCCAATGTTTTTCTGTGCTATGAGGCCTACCATCTCCTGGCCTCCCGGATTGATCAGCCTCTTCATTTAGGTGTTACCGAGGCTGGCGGACTCAGAAAGGGTACGGTAATAAGCTCCATGGGTCTTTCCTGGCTGCTTCGGGAGGGGATCGGCGACACCCTTAGGGTATCTCTGGCCGCAGATCCTGTGGAGGAAGTTAAAGTAGGGTTTGATATTTTAAAGGGCCTGGGGATCCGTTCCCGGGGTATCAGCTTTGTGGCCTGTCCTACCTGTTCCCGCCGGGGCTGCGATGTTATCGGGATTGTGAATACTTTGGAGGAACGTCTTTCTGACATTACCGCCAATATCACTGTGGCCGTCATGGGCTGTATCGTAAACGGCCCCGGAGAAGCCATGAGAGCTAATCTTGGTATTTGCGGCGCCAAGGATCGCAGTGTGTACTACGAGGACGGCCAGAGGAAGGAGCTTATTCCCAATGATGATCTTTTGCCGGCTCTGGAGCAGAGGATTCGGGATTATGTTAAAAATCACCCGGAGAAAGCATCCCGGGGGATGGTAGAATAAACAAAAAGGAAAATACCGTGTCAGCAAAAATTACCGCTATACGAGGCATGAACGATCTTGTTCCCGGACCGAGCAGCGTTTGGGCTCAGGTGGAACAGACGCTGATTGCCACCGCGGCTTCTTTCGGCTTCAGCGAGATCAGAACTCCGGTTATTGAAAAGACCGGCCTTTTCAGCAGAGCCATCGGCGAGGTTACCGATGTGGTGGAAAAGGAAATGTACACCTTCAAGGATCGGGACGGGGATCTGCTTTCGTTGCGTCCCGAAGGAACCGCCGGCTGCGTTCGCGCCTGTCTTGAAGACGGACTTATCCACAATCAGGAACAGCGTCTCTGGTACCGCGGCCCCATGTTCCGTCATGAACGGCCTCAGAAGGGACGCTACCGCCAGTTCCATCAGTTTGGCATTGAGGTCTTCGGGCTCACGGGGCCGGATATCGATGCGGAAATTATTTCTTTTTCCGCCATGCTCTGGAAAAAGCTGGGGCTTACGGATCATGTCAGACTGGAACTGAATTCTTTGGGTTCCTCGGAAGAACGTGCCAGATACCGGGATTCGCTGGTGGCCTTTCTGGAAAAATACCGTTCCGAGCTTGATGAGGATTCACAGAGAAGAATGTATACCAATCCTCTCAGGGTGCTGGATACCAAGGATGCTCATGTGGGGGAGATTCTTAAGGAAGCTCCCCGGCTTTCGGATTTCTTCGGATCGGAAACCAGAGCGCACTTTGACACCCTGAAGGAGCTTCTTACCGGCATGAGCATTGGCTATACCCTGAACGATCGTCTGGTGCGGGGGCTTGACTACTACAATCTGACAGTTTTTGAATGGGTAACCGAGGCACTGGGATCTCAGGGCACTGTGTGCGGCGGCGGCCGTTATGACGGACTGGTGGAGCAGCTGGGAGGCCAGCCTACGCCGGCGGTGGGCTGCGCAGTCGGTCTGGAGCGGCTGGTACTCCTTCTGGAGGCTCTGGATCTGGTTAAGCCGGCTCCTTCCGTGGATGTCATGGTTTGCTCCATGGGGGATCAGCCGGCCCGGGAGGCTCAGTATCTTGCGAATCGTCTTCGCATGGAGCTTCCGGAGACCCGTTTTATGCTGCACTGCGGCGGCGGCAAAATGAAGAAGCAGATGGCTCATGCCGACAAGGTAAATGCCCGTCTGGCCCTTATTCTCGGAGATGATGAGGTGGCCGGGCACCAGGTAACGGTTAAGAATCTTTCCAGCGGCGAACAGACCACTGTTCCGGAATCTGAAATTGCCGCATTTATAAAACAGCATATTTAGGATCCCAGGAGGACAGTAAAGTGGATATTTTAGAAGAAGACGAAAAGCAGCGGGAAGAAGAGCTGGAAAAGTGGTGGAAGGATAACTGGAAAAGCATTTTTGGCGGTGTTCTTCTGGCCATTGTCCTTATAGTGGCTGTTTATTTCTACCGGGATTATGTTACCAAGCAGAGACAGCGCGGCGCCAATGAGTTCTATGCTGAAGTGCTGAATGGCAATATCAATGATCCCAAGGGGCTGGAGACAGTTAAGACCTTTATCAGCGAGCACGGCGATGTTTACGGCGAGCTGGCTTCGGCGGTATTGGTGAAATCTTTGGTTTCCTCCGGCAAGTATGAAGAGGCTCTGACAAACCTTAAGGAAGCCATCGGCCGGGGCAATGACAGGATTCTGGACAATATCCTGAGAATCAGAGCCGCCCGTCTGGCTGTAGCTCTTAAGAGATACGACGAGGCCGAAGGCTACCTCCGCGCTGCCGGGGATGATGCCGTCAAGGGAGTGGTTACCGAGATTCGCGGGGATATCGCAGCAGCCAAGGGGCAGAAGCAGGAGGCCGTGAAGCTTTATCGCGAGGCTCTTGACCTGGTTAAGGAAGGCTTTGAGAAGCCGGGGCTCAAAATGAAGTATGAAAACCTGCTTTCTGACAAGGGCGTAAAGCCGGCTCCGGAGTTTGCCGCCAGCGCAGGATCAGAGGCCGCGGTATCTGACAATTCCGCACCCTCCGGCAGTGCTGCTGAGCCTTCAGAGACTGCGAATACTCAGGATGCCGCAGAAACCAAAGCTGAGACAGCGGACAAAACCGTAGCGGAAGCTCCGGCTAAATAAAATGGCCGGGAAAGCGGATTTCCGGCGGAAGCCGGATATTCAGGAACATGACAGGGCTCGATGAATCTCCGGGATTTTTCGGACAAGGTATAAACAGCAAAAAGGGCATAACAGATGGGGAAGCTATCCAGATTATTGCTGGCGGTTCTAGTAGGAGCCGGTATTGCGGGGTGTTCATCTGAGGTTGATGTGTACGTGCCGGTTCCGGTGCCCGAGTTTGAGAACCAGATTGATCTGGAAGTGGTCTGGAGCTCTTCCGTAGGTACCGGCGTGGGCAAATTCTTCTCTTCTCTGCATCCGGCCTTTGACGCGGAACGGGTTTATGCCGCATCCCGGAACGGTGATGTTTACGCTTTTAACAAGAAGAGCGGCAGCCGCATCTGGCATCTGGATCTGGATGACGAGGATGAAAACGATAATCGCCGTTCTGCCAGAATTTCCGGCGGCATAACCGTACGGGAGGATTTTGATACCTCCGTGATTTTGCTGGCCAGTGAAAACGGCTGGGTTTATGCGGTGGACGGAGTCAAGGGGGAACTCCTCTGGAAGCATTATACCGGAGAGGAGATTCTGGCTGCCCCGGCCATAGACGGGGATCGTGTTTTTGCACTGTCCTCGCACGGGCAGCTTTTTGCGCTGAACATGGAGGACGGCTCTGAGCTGTGGTCTACCGGCGATGATTCCTCCCAGTTTGCGGTACGAGGAGACAGTTCTCCGGTGCCGGTGCAGGGGGCAGTGGTATTCTATGGCACTGCTGACGGAAAGCTCAATATGGTGAATCAGGAGCGGGGGGTTCTTCTGAATCAAATCAAAGTAGGAGTGCCTCATGGTTCTACCAGACTGGCCCGGCTTAATGATGTGAATGCGGCTCCGGTGGTAATCAGCGATGAGCTTTATGTTATTGCCCTTAACGGTCAGTTCCAGGGCTTTAACCTTAACAATCCTTCCCGGCCGGTATGGGTAAGGCAGTATTCCTCCGTGGCCAATCCGGCTTATGATCTCAGCGATATTGCCATAACGGATCAGTCCGGCCATGTGTATGCCGTTATCCGCACTGACGGCTCAGAGCGTTGGAGTAATACCCAGCTAACCTACAGAAATGTTACCGGTCCTGCCTATGCCGGCGGCTATGTGGTGGTAGGAGATTATCAGGGGTATCTCTACTGGCTGGACAGCGCTACCGGGGAATTCCGGGCTAAAATGGAGCTTAATTCTTCCGGTATCTACACTGCTCCGGTGGCCGATGAAGACACGGTGTATGTGGTTTCCAGAAACGGCACTCTTTATGCCATCCGGGAGCAGCGCCAGGAATCAGAGGATTAATTCTCCGGATAGACAAAGGATTTCCATGGGAAAATTGAACGTGTGAGAAAAAACTCTGTCAGTTTATTTTAAATTTTTTCTGATATCCTGACCGCCGGAAGATATTCCATGTCGGTTTGATTATCCGAAATATGGATCAAAGATTATGAATCAGAAAGTTATTGTTGCGGCATTAGAGGCGAGAGAAAAATCCAAGTCAG
Source organism: Succinimonas sp. (assembly GCF_045225735.1). NCBI lineage: Bacteria > Pseudomonadati > Pseudomonadota > Gammaproteobacteria > Aeromonadales > Succinivibrionaceae > Succinimonas > Succinimonas sp. Next base: position 11,035 of record NZ_JBGVBR010000113.1, read on the forward strand.
GCCAACGTGCGGTCATCAATATTAGAATTGCGGCATTAGAGGCGGGGGAAAAATTTCTTCTTTCCGGAAATCAGCTTATAGAGTCATCATCTGTAAATGCCTTACGCAAGATCCATGGAGATTCATATGTATTGCGTTTCGGTTTTCAGGGAACAGTAAATGTTAAGGTTGGTATAAGCCGTTCGGGGTATTCCTTTGCGTGGATTGCCGACAAGCTGCTATCCGGTGCTGGAGATGCTGAAATTCCGTTGGATTTGTCGGCATTTGAGACTGGAATTATTGAAATTACCTTTTTTGCCATTACCGATGCAGCTGTTTACGAGACCTTTTCTTTGAGTGAGCAAATACCGGAAGAGTTTGAACGCAGCAAGGTTCTGTACGATTTTCTGTTTCCTTCTCTGGATTTATGTTCTGAAGAGCCTATCTACTGCACCTTCAGTAGTGGATTGTCATTTTTTTCTCATGAGGATCGGACGGTGCATCTTTATAAGGAAAGCTCCGTTAATTTTCTGACCTATTTTAATTCCTTCAGCTCCATGAAGTGGCTTAAGTATACCAATGTCAGAAATCTGTCTGTCTATCTTGAGCTTAAGGGAAATGTTGAAGTATCGCTTTTATATCAGCACAAGAAGGAATGCACCGTTATTGGCAGATTCTTTATTTCAGCGCCGGAACGCGGTGTTTACGTTCTTCCTGTGGCTCTGGAGGACTTCAGGGACGGAATTCTGGGAGTAGCCGTAAAAAATGTTCCCGGTTATTGTTTGGTATCTCAGGAGGAATCTCCGGAGAGCACACTGACGCTTCGAAGATCGGAGTTTGATGACCGTGATCGCAATGATGCTCCGGATACCGATGCTGCCGAAATTTACGGCGGCGGCTGGCTGACCAATGATATCGAAACTCAAAAGGTTAACCTTGGCATAGTCATTACCACTTTTAAACGTGATGAAGCTGTAAAGGCTGCAGTGTTGCGGCTGACCAGAGACATATCCGCACACGATATTTACCGGGACTGCATTGATATTGCCGTTATTGACAACGGGAAAACCCTGAATCCTGATGATGTAAAGGGTGCTCTGCTTATCCCCAATCGCAATCTCGGCGGTACCGGAGGCTTTACCCGGGGACTAATTCATTTTCAGGAAACCGGAAGGCATACCCATTGCCTGTTTATGGATGACGATGCCAGCTGTGAAGCCGGATCCATATTCAGAGCTCTTTCATTTCAGCGTCATGCCATAGATCATAGGGTATCTCTCAGCGGAGCCATGCTTTTTGAAAACATCAAGTTCATGCAATGGGAGAATGGTGCCTGGTTTGACGGGGGATGCCACTCTGTCAATCGCGATTTTGACATGAGAGATCCGGTAAAGGTCTTTGAAAATGAACAAGAGGCGGATAAGCGGATATATGGCGCCTGGTGGTTTTTCTTCTTTCCTCTTGACGTGGCAAAAAATTATGCGCTGCCGTTTTTTGTCCGGGGCGATGACATTGATTTTTCATATGCCAATGATTTCAAGGTAGTTTCCCTTAATGGTGTTTCCTGCTGGCAGCAGGATTTCAAAACAAAGGAAAACGCCATGACGGCTTATCTGTTCCTGAGAAGTCATGTGGTTCACCATCTTACAGTGCCGACCTTGAAGTGTTCGTTTAAAATTATAAAGAAGATTCTTCTGGGGCATTTTTGGGCATATAACAACTCTTATTACTACGGCACTGCGGCCTGTGTAAACCTTGCCATGCAGCATATAATGAAGGGGCCTGAATTTTGGGAGGATAATATTATTCCCACGGATGTCCTTAAGAAGATTAAGGAACTCAGCGCCTGTGAAAAGCCTGTTCCCTATACAGATGATGAATTGTCTGATATGGAACTGAAACAGGCAGAGACAAAATTTAAAACAAAGGTTCTGCCATTTTTTATCAGACGTAAAAGCCTCTACGGTCATCTGATGCCAGAGATCTGGATCAAAAAGACTGAGAAGGACATGCTTCCCAAGTGGATGACCCCGTATAAAGAATTTACCTATATGCGGAGTCAGGTGACGGTATTGGATGAACTGAACAGAACGGTCATGATTTTGAAAAGAGATCCGAAGGCGTATTTTAAGAATCTTTTTACTTTTGTAATACTGCTCGTTAAACTGCGGCTGACATTATCTTCTTTGCAGAAAAAATATATGGAGGCATTGCCGCGTCAGCGTTCCAGAGAGTTTTGGAAGGAACAGTTCAAGGAAGTGAAGGAATCAAAATAATTTTAAGAGTTATGGCAATATCTAATCGTTATTTTCCCTTTAGTGAGCAGGTGTTCGGAAGCGGAAGATGACATGTTGATCAAAGACATGTTCTGGTTGCGGGGATTTTGATGTTATTGTAATTGAGCCTTTGCCTCAGTCATGTAGCGACAGTGTTTTTTAGGAGTATGTGACTATGAATGTTGTTGTGGGATCTGGTATTTCCGGTGCCACTGTTGCCCGTCTTCTGGCTGACAGAGGAGAAAAGGTTTTAGTAATTGATCAGAAGCCTCATATCGGCGGTAATTGCTATGATTATTACGATGAGAACGGGATCTGCATTCACAAGTACGGTCCTCATATATTCCACACGGATCTGGAACCGGTTTGGATGTTTGTCAGCCGTTTTACTGACTGGTACCCCTACATGCACAAGGTGCTCGGCATGGTAGACGGGCAGCTGGTGCCGATTCCCTTTAACCTCAAATCAATTCATAAGGTATTTCCACAGAGTCTGGCGGATCGGCTGGAATCAAAGCTGCTGGAGCGTTTTGGCTTTAACAGAAAAGTGCCGATTCTGGAACTGAGACAAGCCAATGATCCGGATTTGGATTTCCTTGCTGATTATATTTATAAGAAGGTTTTCCTGATCTATACCATGAAGCAGTGGGGCTTAAAGCCTGAGGAGGTGGATCCAGGTGTAACCGCCAGAGTTCCTGTTTATGTGAGCCGTGATGACAGATATTTCCAGAACCGCTGGCAGGGCATTCCATCAGAAGGCTACACAGCCATGATTAAGAGGATGTTGGAACATGAAAATATCGAGCTTCGTCTCAGCACTTCATGGAAGGATGTCGAGGATCAGCATCTTAACGACCGGATATTCTATACCGGTTCTGCGGATCTTCTGATGTACAGAAAGCTGGGAGATCTCCCGTACCGCAGCATCAAACTGGACTTTAAGACCTTTAAGAAGGAATATTTCCAGCCTATTGCCGTGGTGAACTATCCGGAAAACTATGACTTTACCCGTATCTGCGAGTATAAGTATTTTCTGGACGATCGGTCTCCGAATACCGTGGTTTCCTTTGAATACTCGTCCAGCTATGAATACGGCAAAAACGCCCCTTACTATCCTATTAAAAGCGATAAGAACCTGGCCATGTATGATGAATACGTGAAGATGGCAAAATCACGCTTTAAGGATATATATTTCCTGGGCCGGCTGGGAGATTACAAATACTACGATATGGATAAGGCGATTGATCGGGCAATTCAGCTTGTAGCTTCGTTGTAAGATAAATAAATCTAATGCGGCGCGAAAGCTTTTGGCGCTGCGTTTTGTTATTGAAAAAAGTTTTGGAATAAAATCAGGTATGGATACAAAAAAAGTTGCCTACTTAGCATGGCTGGGCGTTAATTACGGCAGTACTCTTCAGGCTTACGCTCTTAATAAATCCATAGAAAAACTCGGTTACTTATGCGAGGTTATCGGCGGAGACGGGTTTATCAATGGTCAGAAGCCGGATCCTTCCCTAAAGGACGTTGATCCGAAGAAGTATGACTGGCAATTAACGAAGTACAACTTCAATCAGTTCATGTATAAGCATTTTGTATTCAATAAGGAACTGGGGATAATTCCCGGGAATTCCATGCTTACCCTGAACCAGCTGCAGGAAACAGAAAAGTTTGCCGCCTTTGTTTGCGGCAGCGATCAGATTTGGAAGCCCGGCTCCTTCTGGTTCAGTTCCAAGCAGTATTTGCATTTTGCTCCGACCTTCAAGAGAGTGTCCTACGCTCCTTCTGTAGGGTGGAAACGCATTCCCGAAAGCAGTCTGCAGAATATGGAGCAGTGGAAGAAATGGCTTTCCGGTGTGCCGTATCTCTCCACCAGGGAGAACACAGGAACTGCTCTGGTTCAGGATCTTACCGGCCGCCATACGGAAACCGTTGTGGATCCGACCATGCTGCTGACTCCCGCCGAGTGGGTTGAACAGATGAATGAGCCGGTATATTCTGCAGAAATCAAAAAGATTCTTGATTCCGGAAAAAAGTATCTGCTGGCTTATTTCCTTGATCATGCGGACAGCTTCAGAAAAAAGGTAGTAGCTCTAGCTGCTAAACTGGGGCTGGAAATAATCTGGCTTACCGGGCGTGACAATGTGGGGCCTTTGCAGGTTAACTGCGCGGAAACGGATCCGGCGGGTTTTGTAAATCTGATTAACAAAGCCGATTTTGTTTGCGTTGACGGTTTTCATGGCACGTGCTTTTCACTTAATTTTGGCAAGCCGATGGCTTTTTTTACCATGCACAGGGATTTTGATAAAGCCAATGACACCAGAGTTTCGGATTTATTTTCCAGAATGGGTCTTAACCATGATAAGCACATTGTTAATCCAGACACCGTGGTTGATGATATTGCATTAAGCTATGATTTCAAACAGGTGGGAGAGGCTGTCTCCCGAGCTCGGGAAAAGTCCGCAAAATATCTTAAGGATGCTCTTTTGGGAGCTTCTGAAAACAAGGGCGATCTTTATGATCTTGTTCAGAAGGAAAAGAAGTTAATCATCGATGATTACGCAGCTTTTGTTAAGGCCGTTAAAAAGAAGAGTGTCATAGACGAGCATGAGAAACAGATGATAACGGATTTTTCATACAAGTATAATGCTGAAATCTGGGAAATGCAGACTGTTGATAACAGCAAGATTCTGGTGCCGAGGCTCAGAGAAAATGACAGGGGGCGTTTTGCTTATTATTTGCTGCCTGAAGAAATCACAAATCAAAGCAAATGCTTTGTGAAGTTCCAAATATATGTTCGCTCATCTCAAACCGTCAATATTCATTTTGCCAATTCAAAGACCGGAAATTTTGTGATTGCTTACAGGCTGAGACCGAATTCCGCTTCTTGGCAGGAACTGATTCTGGAGTTTGCGCAAAGTGAGGATCGATTTGATGCCATCATGGTTGGCGCCAAACAGATTTCCGGCGATGATCGCGGGTTCGGAATCAGAAATGTATGTTTAGCGGAAAAATTTATCCCGGCTGGCACTGCAAGCGTTCACAATATTAAATCCCATTCTGTGATGACAGTAGTCCGGAAATCATCCTGTTCCGGCTGCGGCGCCTGTGCCATGCTGTGTCCTAAAAATGCCATAACCATGACGGAGAACGATGAGGGCTTCCTCACTCCGCAGGTAGATCCGGGGAAGTGCACAGATTGCGGGCAGTGCCTTAAAAAGTGCACATCGGAGCATCCCAGCTACAAGAATGCCGAGAATCCTGAATGTTATGCGGTAATGGCCTCCGATGATATCAGAAAAGTCAGCTCCTCTGGCGGTTTTTTCACAGTGGCTGCCAATTATGTTCTAAGTCAGCAGGGCTATGTCTGCGGCGCGGCCTATGATGAAAACTTCAGGGTGCATCATATTATCATCAGCGATCCCAAGGATTTGCCCCGGCTCCGCGGTTCTAAGTACATGCAGAGCAATCTTGGGACGGTATTTAAGGATATCAGGGAGCTTCTTAAGCAGAAGGCTCTGGTGCTGTTTACCGGAATGCCCTGTCAGGTTGCCGGTCTTCATTCCTACCTGAATCGTGATTACGACAATCTGATTACCGTTGATCTTCTTTGCCACGGCATATCATCCTCCAAGGTGTTTGAGAAGTATCATAAGGATGTGCTGGAGGGCAAGCCTCTCAAGCGTCTGGAGTTTAAAGAAAAGGAGCCCTGGGGCTGGCACGCCGGAATCAATGCTTATTTTGAGGATGGCACCAAATATTCTCATCCGCTGGAAGAGGATATGTATTATGCAGCTTATCTGAAATCCCTCTCCAAAAATACCGTGTGCAGCGCCTGCGCATCAAATCATCTTCCCAGACAGGGGGATGTTTCCATCGGGGATTTCTGGGGAATATCCACAGCTGATCCGAGCATGTTTGATCCCCGCCTGGGCACTTCGGTTGTTTTGGTAAACAACGATAAAGGAAAGAGCTTTTTTGAAAAAATCAGAACAGATTTTGCCAAGACGAAAAAGGAGCGTTTATCTGATGCCGTTAAGATAAACAAGATAATCAATGATTCCTACAGTCTTCATAAAAACAGAGATCTGTTCTTCAGGTTATATGATAAATGTGATTTTGCTTCTGTTGTTCAGGGATGCCTCAATAACAATTGCTATGATGTTGAGAGAAAGCATTTACTGACATTTTGCCAGGAAAACGAAGTGGAGTTTTTCTATTTGGCCAAACACGTGGCTCAGAAGGCCAACGGCAGAAAGATTGTTACCTACGGAAAATCCCGGGAGTTTAATAATCTCCTTAATAAATTCTTCGGGCTGTCTGTTGCTTTTACCCTCACGGAAGACAATGAAAAAGCAGATGAAGTAAAATCGTTCTTGCCGAAAGCTGTTTATCATAAATCTGCTGATTTTTTTGTGGTCAGCGTTGCAGCTTCGTACAAAGCAGAATTTGCGTTGAGGCTGAAAAAGTCCGGATATCGCAATCTTGATGATTATATTTTCAGAGTTCATAAGCCGATTATTCTGAACGAGCTAGATCTCTCGCAAAACAGGTACGAGGACGCTTACGGAAATACCATAGAAGGATGGTCAGGCGTAATTTCTTCTGTTGTTATACGCGGCTGCAACAATCATGTGGTAATAGGGAAGTCTGTATTGAAGACTGAAAATCTGAAACTTGATTTGGGATCAAATTCTTATATTTCATTCGGGGAAAACTGTCGGATAAACAGTGATATAAAGGTGACAGTGTTTGGAGCCTCTGGAAGTTCGGAGGTTGTTTTTGGAAATAACTGCCGTCTGACCAGCGGAGAGGTGCGTATGTTCAATCATCCTGCCCGGACATCCGTAAGGGTGGGTAACAATACTACCTTTGAAACAAATCTGGAGCTTCATGCGAATGTCGGCAAGAAACTCATCATCGGGAATGACTGTATGATTTCCCATTTCGTTGAGATGTGGGCAGGTGATGGTCATACTGTTTTTGATGTTAATACCGGAAAAAATATTAACAGCAATTACGATAGTCTTCCGGACTATAAGAATCAGCTCGTCATCGGTGACCATGTCTGGGTTGGCAAGGGAGCGTTCATCATGCACGGAACAAATATTGCTGCCGGAAGCATAGTCGGCGCCAAAAGCGTTGTTAAAGGAAGATTCTCCAACAACTGTGTCATTGCTGGTAATCCTGCCCGCTGTGTTAAAAGGGATGTGGCATGGAGCCGCGATATGTTTGGCACGGATATGAAAAGGGATTGCGGGGATATCAGCTATGTCGCCAAAACAAAGGATAAACCGGTTCCCCAGCGTAAGCCCCGCAGGCTGGTAACAGGATTGACTAAGGGGTTAAAAAAAATCGTTTTCTTCCATAAGTAAGATATTTGGTTTCGATAAGCAGTCCTGGATCCACTTGATGGATATTTGTAAGTACCCCTCTAATGGAGGGGCCTTGTTAATAAGGTTGATTATTTACTTATCCACCGGGAACAGATAAAGATCCAGTTGTTTGGGGGAAGAGCTTGCAATACAAACTGCGATACAAAATTGCAGGTTTTCTGGCAAAGAAGCGTTGGTTATATGAGATGTCAAAAACACTTGTCAAGCTCTTCATGCTTTGATAATTATTGTGTTAATTATCAAACATTGTTTGCCAAATAGATTAGTGTGGTTAAAAATATCGATTTTGAACAAAAAATCAAAAACAGAAGCCTTTGTTTTAGTAATTCGTTTTGTTGTAAAAGTGCATATTTTTATTTATTTTGCCGTGCTCGTAGATCTTCCAAAGAGTGGCGCAAAAATCTAATAATGTTAGTTATTTGAATAAATAAAGGCTTGTTGTCTATAACTATATTTTTGCTCATAAAAGAACTTTTGTACAAAAATATTTTTACAATTCGTTTTTGATAAATGTCTTTGTAAGATAATAGGGCTTTTAATGGATACAGTTAAGTTGATCATTTGGGACATGGATGAAACCTTCTGGAAGGGAACTCTTTCCGACGGTGAGGTTTCTCCGGTACCCCGGAATATCAGTATTGTAAAACAGCTTACTGATCGGGGCATTGTAAATTCCATTTGCTCAAAGAATGATTTGCAGAAGGTTAAGGATGAACTCAGCGGTGAAAAATTTGAAGCTGTCTGGGATTATTTTGTGTTCCCTTCTGTTGACTGGACTCCCAAGGGGCAGCGGGTGGCCGCTATCATTCGGGACATGAATCTCCGTCCGGTAAACTGTCTCTTCCTTGATGACAATCTTAACAATCTTAACGAAGCCAAGTTTGTTACCCCTGACCTGCAGATTGCCACTCCCGAGGAGTTTTACTGTATTCTTGATTCCGAAAAAGACGCCTTTGCCGGCAAGGATGACTCATCTCATTCCCGCCTTAATCATTACAAGATTCTCGAAAAGAAAGCTGCGGAGAGAAGTCATTCCGCTTCCAATGAGGAATTCCTGATCCAATCTGAAATTAAAGTCGAAATGACAGAGAAGGATTTGGATCTTCATCGGATACATGAGATGATTCACCGGAACAATCAGCTTAATTTCACCAAGGATCGTATCAGCGAGGATCAGGTTAAGGCAATTTTTACCGATCCCGCCGTCAGAAGCGGTGAAGTGCATGTAACTGACAAGTATGGTGATCATGGCATTGTAGGCTGCTATGCTCTCAAGGATGGCAGACTTCTTCAGTTTGTGTTTTCCTGCCGCATTCTGGGTATGGGGGTAGAGCAGTATGTCTATGAACAGCTAGGCTGGCCGGAGATTTCCGTGGTCGGGGAGGTAGCTTCAAAGCTTACCAAAGGCGAGCGCATTACCTATATAAATCGGCCCTCGGCAACGGCATGCTGCGGCTGCGATACGGCATCCGCAGCATCCACCGCCACTTCTTCCTCTGGAAATCCCAAAATCCCCGGAATGCTTCTGGTATATGGCAACTGTCCTCTGAGACCGGTATGGGCCTATATCGAGAGCAAATTTGAGAAGTCTCTTTTTCATCTCATTAACCCCATGCCTCCGGTGTGCAATCTGGGCCTTATGTGTCACACCGATTATTCTCTTCTGGATGAATATTACAGTTTTACCAATACTCTTGATCTTAATACCTTCGATAAAGACCTGCTGTCGGGAGCGGTGAATTACCTTTTGATATCCTTTATCAATGAGCTTACCTGCTTTAAGTATTCTTTTAAGGATGATCCGGGCAGATACTTTTATTCTGCAAAAATCAAGGATTGCGACACCAGACTTGCTGAACAAAAGATTTCCCCTGATGATCTTTATAATGAAATGGCGGCCCTTGCGGCGCATCTCAGCGGCAAAACCGTTATTTTCATCCTGATATCTCCGGAGGTAGTATTCAGCATCAAGGGCAAGAATGCGGATTATTACGACAGAATAAACTCCAATCTCGTAGCTGAAAAGCTGGCCCGTGAGTATTCCAACATTAAGCTTATAGACATCAGAAAGTATGCGAGACAGGAATCCGACTTCTTCGAAACCGTAGTTAACCATTATAACCGCGCCATAGGCTATGCCTGCGCCAGAGATCTTCTGGAGCAGATTTCAGGTAATGGTTCTGCCATTTCTTTGGATGACGCCAGAGAACCGGAGCCGCCGAAGATTCCTGCCAATGCTTTAACAAGCAAGGTCAAAAGCAAGAATTATGATATCAGCTACACGTTGTACATCAGAAATGCGGAGCTCCATTTTTCTGTTTCCTCTCAGGATCTTTCGGATGTGAATTATGATTTCCGGGTTTACTGCAACCGCTATGAAATCTGCCGTATCAGCTCTGATAAGCCGGAATTTACCATAAATGTGGCGATTCCGGGCATGTATTTTGTGCATACGGTTATTTCCAGAAATACCGCTCAGGAAAAGTCCAAAAAAGATATAGTCTGCTTCTTCTTTACCGGGAAGCTCAGCTATTCTGAGTACAACTATGTCCAATACATCGACCCGGCCGCGCCGAATTATGATTTTTGCATCAACAGCCTGAATCAGTTTACAGGAACCAATGCCAGTGTAAGGCATGGCTATGCCAGATTTATCCAGCAGCTTCTGGAGTTGTCCTGCAAGGGTGTCAGCATTGGTCAGTATCTTTTGGAAAAGAATATCAGAGAAATCGATGTGTTTTTCGATGACAAGGATGTCGGAAAAGCCGTGCTTGCCAATCTGGCTATATCGGGTATTTCCATCCGTCATGTTTTTACCATCGATAACGTCATGTCAATATATGTGCCTGCTCTTTTCAAGACCTATCAGGTGCGGAACATAAATGATACCCTGCCGTTCGTCAGAGGGGATTCCCTTTTGGTATGCCCCATTAACTGTCAGCGTCCTTATGTGAATAAGCTCAGTCTCAGCAAGGCCTCCTGTTATTTTCTGGACTATATCCTGTCCGTCATGATGACGAGAACCTATTTTCCCGATACCGGGGACAGTCTGGTCATTGCGGTGCAAACCGGCGGTTTTTATCCGGGATACTTCGCCTTCAGACGCGCAGAAGCCACGCTCCTCCCGGAAAGAAAGCATTTCACCCTTTCGAATCCGGTTTCCCGGCAGCTTTTAATGCAGCATAAGCTGTCCTCTTTTGCCGATTTCATAAAGAAGTCAAATTTGGACAAGCTGATTGAAACCCTCAAGAGTCCGGCCTTAACGCAAAAGGATGGCTGTCAGTTTTTTAAGGATCAGAAGGGCCCTTATCTCAATATTGAACATGGTTTTCGAAAAACGGTCGGTGTGCCGGCAAAATACAAAGGGACAGTTTATCTCGTGGGAAACTGTATCAGCTTTGGCGCCGGCTGCAGTGATGAAGAGACCATTGCCTCCTTCCTGCAGCAGAGTCTTAAGCTCCCTTACCGGGTGGTTAACTATTCAAACTTTGTGTGGGACGACTGGAACAAGGCCATTGAGCTGTTGAACAGCACCAGGTTTACCAAGGATGATGTTGTAGTGCTGCTTTTGCCTAACAAGATTCTTCCTCAGGAGCCGCAGCTTCTCCATTGGATCAATTATGACGGACTTCCGGATAAGGTTGTTAAGGTTGATGCGCTGCCGCTGTTTTATAAAAAAGATCGTCCGATATATTTCACTCTTCCCAATGCCTATTCTCCGGAATGCAATAAGGCGCTGGCTGATTTGATCATGAAGGCGATTATGGAGCATCGTGGTTCCGGTGTTTAATACAGGCGATAAATCAGAAAGCAGGCTGCTAACGTTTCAGCAGGATTTGAGTTTCTCCAGTAACGATTTTGAAAAGGATGAAAACGAGCTCGATAACGCAAGTTGCGAGGCGGTATTTTTTGTTTTCCGTCTGTTTCTGGACGCTCAATGGAGTCAGCTTCTTTGTTATCAGCGCTATTGATTTTCGGCAGGCATTTTCAGTCTTTGAGTGCCTGGTCTGCATCAGGGGAGAATGATCTGCTGCATGCCCAGGGCCTTAAGAATTTGTCTCTTAGTTCCAAAGAAGTTATTTCCGGAGTCAGGGCTTTTCTCAGGTGCGATTTTCTGCGATACTGTGACATGTGACACTGTTAAACTGATATTAATATGATACAGACCCGGTTCCGGATTTGCGGAGCCGCTTTTGTTTAAAAAAGGAAAAATTTTCATGACAAAGGTAGTAGCTCTTGTAGGGCGGCCCAATGTAGGCAAATCTACTCTCTTTAACCGTCTTACCAAAACCCGGGATGCCCTGGTGGCAGATTTTCCGGGACTTACCCGGGATCGCAAGTATGGCCGGGCCATGTATCAGGATCATGAATATATTCTCATTGATACCGGCGGCATAGACGGCAGCGAGGAGGGCATTGAAACCCATATGGCGGAGCAGTCCCTGCTGGCCATTGACGAAGCTGATCTGGTGCTGTTTCTGGTGGATGCCAAGAACGGGCTCTCCGCCGGCGACTATATGATTGCCGACTATGTACGGAAGCAGGATAAGAAGGTTACTGTGGTAGCCAATAAGATAGACGGCATGGATCCCGATGTGGTAGTGGGGGAATTCTATGCTCTGGGTCTTTCCGGTGAGATTTACCCCATTGCCGCGGAGCATGGCCGGGGTGTGGGAGTTCTTTTGGACGAGGTAGTGGCTCCCGTGCTGGAGGATGAAGCCGAAAAGCCCCGTTTTGAGGCTGGCCCTTTTGATGATCCTGAGGCTTTGGAGTGGGAAAAGGGCTTTGATTTTCTCGATAATGTTCCGGTGGACAAGGAGGCCGGCGGCTTTAACTGGTATGAGTGGAAGCAGCGGCACAAGCCCGGAAATCAGGATGCGGCCGGTAACGAAGCCGGAAACACCGCAGGTAATGACGCAAAAGACGCAGCATCTGACAAGAATGCTGATGAGACGCAGGGTGCGGTGCCCTTTGCGGATCTTCCGGTAAAATTTGCCATTGTAGGCCGTCCCAATGTAGGCAAATCCACCCTGACCAACAGAATGCTGGGAGAGGATCGGGTAGTGGTCTATGATGAACCCGGCACCACCAGAGATTCTATCTACATTCCTCTGGACAGAGACCGGGATCATTACATTGTTATTGATACCGCCGGCGTCAGAAAGCGCAAGAAGGTTAACCTCGCAGTGGAAAAGTTTTCAGTGGTGAAGACTCTCCAGGCCATAGAGGACTGCAATGTGGCTCTTCTGGTTATTGATGCCAATGCCGGGGTTACCGATCAGGATCTCAGCCTACTGAGCTTTATTATTCAGTCGGGCCGGGCTCTCGTGATCGCCGTTAACAAGTGGGATGGTCTTTCCCAGGAGGTTAAGGAGAAGATCAAGACCGAGCTCAATCTCCGGCTTGGCTTTGTGGATTTTGCCGAGGTGCATTTTATTTCCGCGCTGCACGGCACCGGCGTGGGCAATCTTTTTGATTCCATAAAGAGAGCCTATGCTTCCGCCACCACCCGGGTGGGTACCTCAAAGCTTAACCGTATTCTGGAAATGGCGGTAAGGCAGCTGGAGCCCCCCATGTCCGCTGGCCGCCGCATTAAGCTCAAGTATGCTCATGCCGGCGGTTATAATCCCCCCAGAATCATTATTCATGGCAACAAGACCCGGGATCTCACTGATTCCTACAAGCGCTATCTCACCAACTATTTCCGGGAAAGTCTCAAGATTGTGGGCACCCCGGTAAGCCTGGAATTTCATGAGGGTGATAATCCCTTTGAAAATAAGAAAAACAAGCTTACTCAAAGCCAGATCCGGGCTAAGCGGCGTCTCATGAAATTTGTGATGTCCAAAAAGCGGAAGGAAGCTCGGAAGAAGGACAAGCGGTAATGCAGAAATATGATCTCTCAAAGTGTCCCTGCGGGAGCGGCAGGTCATATGCGGAGTGCTGCGCGGGGCTTCATAACGGAACCCGGCAGGCGGAGACTCCTTTGGAGCTCCTCCGGGGCCGTTACACTGCCTATGCGCTTCTGAACGGCGATTATATCAAGGCCTCCTGGCATCCGGATTACTGTCCCAATATGCCTGCGAGACTGATGGTTGCCGACTACAAGAAGATCAAACTCACCGGTCTCATTGTTATTCGGGAGGAAATCACGGGAGATCGGGGCATGGTGGAATACCAGGCGAGACTTCGCATTGGGGCCAGATTTGACTGTATCCATGAAATTGCCAATTATGTGAAGACTGAAGGAAAGTGGTATTACACGGACGGCGAGCTGGTTCGTTAACTGCTTTTTTAACCGGTATGCCATTCTTCAAATAAGCCTTTTCCGCGCAGCTTTTTCAGATCCGAGCTTTTTCAGATCCTCTTTCCGAAAACCTGCCATCACGAAAAGGCGTTTTTTTTTTCTGTAAGCCTTATCCAGAGATCAGGCTCCCCGGGAGTGTCTTATGCGGGAAACCAAAGTCAATTCCTTTCTTAACAAGCTCCAAAGCACCCGGGTAAATCCCGCCGGGGAAATTCCGGATATTACCGGAATTTCTTTGGGTGATTTTCAGGTGGAAAAGCGTCTTAACATCCCTTCGGGCGAGGCGGACATTTATCTCTGTTCCGGTAAGGGAGTCAGTTTCGGAAAGTCCTTTATTCTGAAGTACTACCGCCGGGAAAACGCCGTAAAGATCCCGGTTCTGAAAAAGCTTCAGGAGATCCGGAATCCCTGTGTGGCTCCTCTGGCAGGATACGGCGAGCATCTGGGGCATCAGTATGCCGTGCTTCCCTATTACAGGTTCCCGGCTTTGTCCGAGGCTCTTAAGGCCGGTACCAGGTTTTCAGAAGAGGAGCTCAGGCAGTTTGTAATCCCTTCGGTGATCTCTGCTCTTAAGGCGGTGCATGATGCCGGGATTATCCATAAGGATCTTAAGCCGGCCAACCTTATTCCTGATGATGCCGGTGAGCATGTGGTGCTTATCGATTTCGGCATCAGTTCTGATGCCGGAACCAATACTCTGGTGGTAACAGAGACTGGCATGACGCCAATCTATGCCGCTCCTGAGGCTATTCAGGGGATCTTCCACAGGGAAAGCGATTACTATTCCCTTGGCATCACCGTTTTTGAGCTTTTTACTGGCTTTACCCCCTTTCAGAATGCCGGCCTTTCTGCGGAGGAAGCTGCCAGAATGGCTTCGGTAAGCCGGATCGAGTTTCCGGATGGTTTCCCCCCTGAGCTTAGAAAATTGGTTCTGGGCCTTACCTACCGGGATCTTTCCCATCGCAATGAACCTGACAATCCCAACAGAAGATGGGGCTATAACGAGGTGGAAAGATGGCTTCGCAGGGAGGATCTTCCGGTACCGGGAGAACTTTCAGGGGGAGAATTTGCCGGAGCAATGCCGTCATTTCCACCGTACGGCTTTGCCGGAACCCGTTACACGGAAATCAGCGCTCTGGTGAGGGCCATGCTGATGCATCCGGAGGCCGGCCTCAGGGAGCTGGGAAGAGGGATTCTCACCCATCACTTCGGATTATGCGATGCTGCGAGAGAACAGCTTTGCCTGGAAGCGGAGAACGATCTTCAGAAATCTCCGGATATTATCGGGGAATACGGGGTATTTTACCGCCTGATGTACCGCCTTTCTCCGGATACAGCTGCTCTTTTCTGCGGCGGGCGGGAATTTCGGGATTTCCGGGAACTGGGAGACATGGCAGTCAGCGCGGCAATCAAATGCTCGCAGTCTTTTCAGAGTCCGGCAAAACAGGTTACGAAGGGTGACGTGAAAACGGAGACTAATGATGATACCGGGATTTCTCCGCAGGATTCTTTTACGAAGGAGCTTCGCCTGATGCTTAGGAGCGGCTTTCTTGATTTCTATGCTGAAGAGATCCTGAAAAGTCAGACCGTTAGGGACATTCTTGTCAGAATAAGCGATGCTATTTCCCGGCAGGAGACAGCCGGAAAAGAAAAGGCAGCCAGAGGGGAAAGACCTAATAATAACGCTGTTCCGGACAATCTGCGTCTTAATCTTGAAGCCGCCTGGATCTTCGGGTACGGGTTTTCAGAAAGAAGGGAGATCTGTTTTCACGGAAAGGTATTCCCTGATGCTGCGGCTCTTTCCCGGCACTTTAAAACCCTAGAGGCGGACAGCGGATTTCCGGCTTACATGTCTTATGCGGAGGAGGGCCGGCAGGATCTGGAATTCTTTGCTGCTGTCTATCCTGACGAAGCAGGGCGGGAGAGTCTTAAAAAGGTGCTCACGGATCTTAACCGGGCGGTGTTCGGAGAAGGGGAGTACCAATTCCGTAATGCCCGGGCATTTGAGGATTATATAAGCCTGCTGGTTTCGGAAAACCGTCCTTATGAAGCGCGGTTTATTCTTAATACCTACGGAGACGCTTTAAAAGCGGTGTCGCATGAAGTCTGGAAAACTGATTCCTATGAAGTCCTTAAACAAACAGTTTCCGGTTTTGTCAGCTTTGACGAGCATCTTTTTACTTCCCTTGCGGCCTTGCGGGATTACCTTTCAGGCCTTCTTGAGAAGTATCAGAGGGTGCCGGAGTTTTTTCGGGCCTTTATTGAGGTTCATGAGAGACCTCTTAAGCGGTACCTGAAGCATCCGGATCTTGCGGAAATCGTGAACCGGATTCTGGCTTTGGGGAATGTCGGAAAGGATACGGAACCGGAGAACCTGCAAAAGGGGATTACTGTTTCCGGAGTGCGGTACCCCATAGTGAAACCCCTGGCTTCGGGGGATTACATGCGGTTTGGCTGTTATGTTCAGGAGGACGGCATCAATAGAACTCCGCTGGAATGGCTGGTGCTGGATGTTTCCGGAAATGAGGCTCTCATGATAAGCCGCTATGCTTTAGCCTCCAGAAAGTTTCATCGCCGGAGCATCGCAGTTTCCTGGAAGGACTGCGAGCTTAGGAAGTGGCTTAACGGCCCATTTCTGGAGGAGACCTTTTCTGCTGAGGAACGTTCAAGGATATCGGTTTCCCGCCTTTCCAATGATGGCAATCCCGAGTACGGCACTTCGGGAGGTGCGGAAACTCAGGATCGCATATTCTGTCTCAGTATTGCGGAAGCTCAAAGGTATTTTCCCAATGATGCCGCCCGGAAATGCCAGCCCATGGATTCTGCGGTCACTCACGATTCCTTTATCAGCGATGGCTGCTGCTATTGGTGGCTGCGTTCTCCGGGGTACAACAGTCTCCGGGCGGCCATAGTCAGCTCGGACGGGAAGCCGGGGCTTTACGGCGTGGGGGTAAACGGGAGTCCGGGAGGCGTGCGACCAGCTTTGAGAATGCTTCTGAAGGTCTGACTGACGGAAACTGGATTTCGGAATGAATTCCGCTGCTCCGGATATTTTCTGTTTGATACCGCTGCGGGCTTTTTTTTCTTTTGCTGCGGACACAAAAAAAGAGGGATTCCCGGGAATCCCTCTCTTAACGTCATACGGACTTCAGTTTAAGTATTAAACGATGCCCTGAGCGTACATAGCCTTGGCAACCTTCACGAAGCCGGCAATGTTAGCGCCGGAAACCAGGTCAAACTTGTTGCCGGTATATTCTTCTGCAGCCTGGGAAGCGTTCTTGTAGATGCTCTTCATGATGCCATGAAGTTTGTTATCAACCTCTTCGAAGCTCCAGCTCAGGCGAGCGGAGTTCTGAGCCATTTCCAAAGCTGAGGTAGCAACACCGCCGGCGTTGGCAGCCTTGGCCGGTCCGAAGATAATGCCAGCGTTCTGGTACAGAGCGATAGCTTCGTTGGTGGAAGGCATGTTAGCACCTTCACCCACAGCGTATACACCGTTGTCCAGAAGCTTCTGAGCGCTTTCGGCATTGATTTCGTTCTGGGTAGCGCAAGGAAGAGCAATGTCAGCCTTAACAGTCCAGATGCCCTTGGAGCCATTGGCATCGGCGGTGTAGGTAGCATCCTTGCGGGTGTTAACATATTCGCTGATACGAGCGCGCTTAACTTCCTTGAGCTCGTGGATGAGCTTGAGGTCAACACCGTTCTGGTCAACGATGTAGCCGTTGGAGTCAGACATGGCGATAACCTTGGCGCCGTATTCAGTGGCCTTTTCAGCAGCATAGATAGCAACGTTGCCGGAACCGGAGATGATTACGGTCTGATCCTTGAAGCTCTTGCCCTGAGCCTGAAGAGCTTCGTTCATGAAGTAGCAGAGACCGTAGCCGGTAGCTTCGGTACGGGCCAAAGAGCCGCCCCATTCAAGTCCCTTGCCGGTGAGAACGCCGGTGTATTCGTTGCGGATGCGCTTGTACTGGCCATAGAGGAAGCCGATTTCACGGCCGCCTACGCCGATATCGCCGGCAGGAACGTCGGTGTCAGCGCCGATGTGCTTGCAGAGTTCGGTCATAAAGCTCTGGCAGAAGGCCATGATTTCACGGTCGCTCTTGCCCTTGGGATCAAAGTCGGAACCGCCCTTGCCGCCGCCGATAGGAAGAGTGGTCAGACTGTTCTTGAAAACCTGTTCGAAGCCGAGGAACTTGATGATGGAAAGATTTACGCTAGGATGGAAACGGAGACCTCCCTTGTAAGGTCCGATAGCACTGTTGAACTGAACACGGAAGCCGCGGTTCACACGTACATTGCCCTGATCGTCAACCCAAGGTACGCGGAACATAATCTGACGCTCAGGCTCAACGAGACGATCAACAATGCCGGCCTTCAGCCATTCCGGGTGCTTTTCCATTACAGGCTCAATGGTGCTGAGAACTTCCTTGACTGCCTGATGGAATTCCGGCTGATCGGGATTACGCGCTAAAACGCTGTCATAAACGGGCTGTAAAAGTTTCATAGATATTTCCACATTCTTAATATTTAAAAATGGCTGGGAGACATTTCAGCATTATCTGAGGTCAGCTTCGTCTGCGAGGTTCAGCTTCGTCTGAGTGTTCCTCCAACTTCCGGAGCGAATTATAGCCGAAGGTTTTTGGGAAAAGCAAACGATTTTTTGCGAAGTCGTTCAAAAAATTCGTTTTTTAACAAAACTACCAAAAATGATAATGTGTAAATGTGAGAATAATGCGGAATTGTTTCACTAAATTGGGTGATTATGCACAAAACATCCACAAAATTAGGGAGATGATATGTGGATTTTGTTGTGATAGTGGAAGCTTAAACATTTTTCTGTGGAAGGTTGTATCAAAATAGGAAATTACCAGTGAAATTTGAAGATTCGGGCGGCCGTATGGCTCAGGCACCGAGTCCAGACAGCGCTTATAGAAAAACAGAGTTAATATAAAGCTGGCAGGGGAAATGCTGACAAAGGTTCAGAAAAGAACGGGGACAGAAAAAAAGGAACCATGAGGTTCCTTCCGTCTTTATGGCGTTAAAAGCCGTTTTCGATATGAATAGTGTAAAGCACGTGCCGTCTCTGGCGGTTTCTTCTTTTTTGGAGCTGCAGCGGGTTACGGTGCCTTGAAATGCGGTTTGCCAGAGGACGCATCAGTTTTCTTGTTCTCTGCACGGAATCCTCCTTGATCTGTTTCTTGTAACTGTTATCTGAAGTGCGTTTGCGGGGTATTTTACGACTTTGATCGAGGAGATACAATGAAAGACGTCAAATTAGCGTCGTCTTCTTTTTCACGAAATCTCCCTGCTGAGTTCCGGCGATCAGTAAAATACTCAAAGAACTCAGGCTTAATGGCGGGCTCATTTTTAGGAATTCCCATTCCGTTAAGGAAAACTTTCGGAATCAGCAGCGCATTAGGGTACAATGCCCGGATAGTTTCGGAGATCTCTGCTTTCGGGGGCGGCATTAATTGTTCCTGCGAAATGGCAGATGAGCTTTTCCTTCCTGCAGGGCGATCTCCGGTGTCAGTGAAAGAGCTTTAAGAGATAACACCTTACGCATGAAAGAAATTGAACTTTACTCAGATGGCTCCTGTCTCGGCAATCCCGGCCCCGGAGGGTATGGGATCGTGCTTCGCTATCCCTCCGGCAACTATGAGAAGGAGTTTTCAGAAGGCTTCAGAATAACCACCAACAACAGAATGGAGCTTCTCGGCGTTATTACGGGACTGTCACAGCTTAAAGAATCATGTCATGTTACCATTACCACCGACAGCCAGTATGTTATCAAGGGAGTTACTGCGTGGATTCCCGGATGGATCAGGAATAACTGGCAAACCAGCGCGAAAAAGCCGGTGGTGAACCAGGATCTCTGGCAGCTGCTGGTAAAGGAGCTTTCACGGCATGATGTTACCTGGAACTGGATTAAGGGACACAACGGACATGAATACAATGAAAGATGCGATAAGCTGGCGCGAACGGCCGCAATGGATTTTCCAGAAGGCATTGATGTCGGCTATGAAGTTTAAACGTCTTATTTTGCCGTGTGTCATCCTGGCTGCGGCCGCGCAGCTTTCTGGTTGTGCCGCCACTACCCGCGCGGGAGAAAATGCCACAGCGGCTGACACTCCGGTAAACACCCCGGTGCCGGTTTCTCCGGATGTTACTCCTTATGCGGCATCCATGCTGGACAGTTTTCGGGTGGCGCCGCCGGAAGCCCTGCCTGTTACCGAACATGAGGCTGACAGGAATCAGGTTTACAGCAGTAAATACTCCTCTGACAATCTTTGGCTTCACGCCCTCTATCACATGAATTTTGTGGTGCCGCCTCATAAAAGCGCCGGAGTTGATAAAAGGACCGTAAACAGAAATCTGGTGGAAGGGCATCTTTTTGCCTACTACATCATTAACGAGCTCAAGAGACGCAACATGCCACTGGAGCTCATAGCCATTCCCATGATCGAAAGCACATTTAACCCTCACGCCGTAGCGCCATGGGG
This sequence comes from Succinimonas sp., assembly GCF_045225735.1. Lineage (NCBI taxonomy): Bacteria > Pseudomonadati > Pseudomonadota > Gammaproteobacteria > Aeromonadales > Succinivibrionaceae > Succinimonas > Succinimonas sp. The sequence goes on from NZ_JBGVBR010000113.1 coordinate 31,490, forward strand.
CACTGTGGGGATCTGGCAGTTTACATCCGGCACGGCAAAGGTGTTCAAGCTTCGTGTGGATGACAGCTATGACATGAGAAGGGATGTTATTGCTTCAACCAATGCTGCTCTGAACTACATGGAAATGCTTTACAAAATGTTCGGAGACTGGAATCAGGCTGTGGCTGCTTATAACTGCGGTCAGGGCACGGTGGGAAATGCCATTTCCAGAAACCGAAATGCCGGAAAGCCTACTGATGTTTGGAGTCTGAATATTCCGAAGCACAGCAAAGAATATGTCAGCAAGCTTTACGGCTTTACCGACATGATAAGAAAGGGTAAATCAGCCGGTGTAATTATTCCCGACCTGCCGTTTAAGCCGGTGTTTAAGATTATGAAGTTAGATGGAAAAACTCTCCGTCAGATTTCCAGCCAGACCGGAATCAGCGTGGAGAGACTGGCCAGGCTCAATCCGGGGTTTAACTCGCCTGATGTAACCACAACACTGGTAGATTATGTGCTCGTGCCTGTGGATAACAATGATCTTCTCGCAAACTACCGGATATCAGGTACTTCAGGAGCTTGGTATAACAGCAGCGTACCCCGGAAATCCTCCGGATCCCAAAGAGGGAGGAGCACGGCTCAGGAGAGAAAAACATCACAGAATACTCATAAGCCGGGCAGTGAGGGAAAGAAAACCGTAACCGCCAGAAACTCTGCAAAGACCCAGACCAAAAAAGGTACGAGTGCATCCTCTTCTTCAAGAACAACAAAGCCCGCACGGAAGAATTCCGGACGATCTCGGAATAGCGGGAAAAAATCCCGGTAATCGGAGAAGGCAGGGAGTAAGAGCGAAATCCCCTCCGGCTGCTTTTTTGATAGCTGCAGTGTTTTGACCGGCTGGCATGTGAGAGAAGGGGAGTGAGAGCCGAAAAAAGCCGGGCGGGCTCCGTTTGTTGTTGCTGTATCAAAACAGTTTTTAAGATTTTGCGCTTGAAGCTTGTGACAGGCACCCCGGCTCCTTAAAAACCCGTCCTAGTGAATTTGAAACACGGACGGGTTACAGCGTCACCCCAAGAAGAAGTCAGGGAAGATGTTTGGGATCAGTCTCTGGAAAATAAATCCCTGGTGTAGACTTTATCTTTAACGTCTTCCAGTTCTTTATCCATTCTGTTTGCAATTATAACAGCGCTTTTCTTTTTGAATTCTGTCATATCATTGACAACCAGGTTATTGAAGAACGTGGAGCCGTTGGGAAGCGTTGGCTCATAAATGATAACCTTAGCCCCCTTTGCCTTGAGTCTTTTAATAACCCCTTGAACTGAACTTTGTCTGAAATTATCAGAATTCGACTTCATTGTTAGACGATACACGCCGATAACAGTTTCTTTTTCGTCCGACGGCTGAAAAGTAACAGTATTATCGTAGTCATAACAGCCAGCTTTTTTAAGAATCTGACTGGCAACAAAATCCTTCCGAGTTCTGTTTGAATCAACAATGGCATGGATAAGGTTTTCAGGCACATCAGCATAGTTTGCCAGCAATTGTTTAGTATCCTTCGGCAAACAATAGCCGCCATAGCCAAATGACGGATTATTGTAGTGCGTTCCTATGCGAGGATCAAGACAGACCCCTTCAATGATCTTCTGCGCATTTAATCCCTTGAGTTCCGCATAGGTGTCAAGTTCATTAAAATATGACACCCTAAGAGCCAAATAGGTATTTGCAAAAAGCTTTACGGCTTCAGCTTCTGTTGATTCCATGGTAATGAGAGGAACATCGTTCCTGATGGCTCCTTCCTGAAGAAGGGCGCCAAATCTGAGAGCCTTTGCCGTGAGATCAGGATCTCCTGTATCAAACCCTACAATAATTCGTGAGGGGTAAAGGTTATCATACAAAGCCCTTCCTTCTCTCAAAAATTCCGGACTAAATATGAACTTTAAATTCGGATACTTTGTCCTGATTGCTTTGGTATAACCAACCGGAACGGTGGATTTTATGACTATAACCGCAGAAGACTGACATTCCATAATTTGGTCAACAACTGACTCAATGGCGGAAGTATCAAAATAATTCTTATTGGGATCATAATTTGTAGGGGTGCATACAACAATATAGTCTGCATCTTTATAGGCCAAAGAAGGATTGGTTGTTGCAGTTAAAGTTAGCTCATTATTCTTAAGGTATTCCTCAATTTCCGGATCCTGAATTGGTGAAACTTTATTATTAATTTTATCAACCTTTTCCTGAACAATGTCGACTGCTGTTACTTCGTTGTGCTGAGACAGTAATACCGCAAGACTTAAACCTACATAACCGGTGCCTGCTATTGTAATTTTACAATCACTCATAAAAATACTCCAATCATAATAAAATTCAACGGTATATCAAAATTTATAACAAGTTGTATAAATCAAGTATGTTAACAAAAAATACAAAGATTTTATTTTAGCCATTCGCTTTTTGGCAAAACGTCATATTTTGATTTTTTTTGCACAGTGATCATTCATTACTAGTGCTGAAAAACAGTTAGCCCAACAGCAAGCATTAAGTAATGAGTCTGCAATTAAGTTATCTGAGATCTTCATTCAATCGCTGCCGTTACTGCGTGAGTGGCACTTGCCATTCTATCATGTGCAGTTGGTCATAAACAATAACTTCAGCAGGTCATAAACGAACGGTGAATTTTGATCCCGGAAGCACAGACATGAAATGTTTTAACCTCCCAGAGAAACAAAGATAAATTACAGACGACTAAAGATGCGGGTAATGAACTGGGAATATCGGTAATGCTACTCTGTTGGGGTAAACCGGATTACGGAAAACGGGCCGGGCTTACAGTCTGTCCAATGGTACCCGTCTTTATTTTTGTGCACGAGTTCACTATAATTACCCTTGTCATTCTGCGATCTTTCAGGATCGTGTCCGGCTCTTTGAGCGTCTCTGTTCACAGTTGAGAAATCATAATGGAAATTTTACGTGGAGCGCCTGCTCTTTCTGAATTCCGTGTAAAGAAACTCCTTCAGGGTTTTGCGGAAAAAGGTCTGAAAATAACCTCTGTCTATGCCGAATATGTGCATTTTGCCAGTCTGTCCTCTCCTTTGTCTGACAGTGAGAAGGAGATTCTCGGCAAAATTCTGACCTACGGCCCCCGTATTACCGAGAAGGAGCTTCAGGGTACGCTGTATCTGGTAACTCCGAGACCGGGCACCATTTCTCCCTGGTCCTCCAAGGCCACTGATATTGCTCATAACTGCGGACTTCCGGCGGTGGATCGTCTGGAACGCGGCATTGCCTATTACATTCAGGGAGATGATGCCGGAAACCGTCAGGGGATTCTCCCGCTGATTCATGATCGCATGATGGAATATGTCATGGACAGTCTGGAAGCGGCGGAGCAGCTTTTTCAGAAGCAGGATCCGAAGCCCATGACCTCTGTGGACGTGCTGGGACAGGGCAAGGCAGCGCTGGAGAAGGCTAATGTGGAGCTGGGGCTGGCTCTTTCCTCCGACGAAATGGATTATCTGGTAAAGAGTTTCACTGAACTGGGCAGAAACCCCAATGACGTGGAGCTCTACATGTTTGCGCAGGCCAATTCCGAGCACTGCCGCCACAAGGTGTTCAACGCTGACTGGGTTATCGACGGGGTGCCTCAGGAGAAGTCCCTGTTCAAAATGATCCGTAACACCTACGATCACAATCATGACTATATATTCAGCGCCTACAAGGACAATGCCGCCGTTATGGAGGGCTCTGTGGCCGGACGCTTCTTTGCGGATCCGGTAACCCATACCTTCTGCTACCACCAGGAACCGGTGCAGATCCTGATGAAGGTGGAAACCCACAATCATCCCACCGCTATTTCTCCTTATCCCGGCGCTGCCACTGGCTCCGGCGGCGAGATCCGCGACGAGGGCGCTACCGGTGTCGGCTCCAAACCAAAGGCCGGTATTTGCGGATTTTCCGTATCCAATCTCAGGATTCCGGGATTTGTCCAGCCCTGGGAAACCGATTTTGGCAAGCCGGGACGCATTGATACCGCATTTGACATCATGATCGACGGCCCTCTGGGTGCTGCCGGCTTTAACAATGAATTCGGCCGTCCCAATATCAACGGCTACTTCAGAACCTATGAAGAGGCTGTGGACAGTCATAACGGCTATGAGGTCAGAGGCTATCACAAGCCCATTATGCTGGCAGGCGGCTTCGGTAATATCCGGCAGGAACACATCAACAAGGGAGAGATCCCGGCCGGCGCTAAAATCGTGGTTCTGGGCGGCCCGGCCATGAACATCGGTCTGGGCGGCGGCGCGGCTTCCTCCATGACCAGCGGCCAGTCCGCCGAGGATCTGGATTTTGCTTCCGTGCAGCGCGACAATCCGGAAATGGAGAGACGCTGTCAGGAGGTTATTGATGCCTGTACCGCCATGGGATCTGAAAACCCGATTCTGTTTATTCACGACGTGGGTGCCGGCGGCCTTTCCAACGCTCTTCCGGAACTGGTGAATGACGGTAATCGCGGCGGCGACTTTGAGCTCCGTAAGGTTCCCAATGACGAACCGGGCATGTCGCCTTATGAACTCTGGTGCAATGAATCTCAGGAACGCTATGTGCTGGCCGTAAGCTCTGACAAATTCCCGGTATTCGAGAAGATCTGTCAGCGGGAGCGGGCCCGTTTTGCCGTGGTAGGCACTGCTACTGAAAAACGCCATCTCAGACTGCATGACAGTCATTTTGACAACAACCCCATTGATCTTCCCACCGATGTTCTTCTGGGCAAGCCTCCCAGAATGCACAAGGATGTGAAGAGCCTGAAGGCCAAAGGCCGGGAGCTTGATTTCTCAGGAGTTACCCCGAGAGCTGCCGCTGAGAGAATTCTCCGCCTTCCTGCCGTAGCTGAAAAGACCTTCCTTATTACCATCGGCGATCGTACAGTTACCGGTCTGGTTACCCGGGATCAGATGGTAGGGCCGTGGCAGGTACCGGTGGCCGACTGCGGCGTTACCGCAGCCTCCTATGATTCCTACAACGGCGAGGCCGTGGCTATGGGCGAGCGTCCTCCGGTGGCTCTGCTTAACTATGGCGCTTCTGCCAGGATGGCCGTGGCTGAGGCCCTGACCAATATCTCCGCTGCTCAGATCGGTGACATTACCAGAGTCAAGCTGTCTGCCAACTGGATGGCTGCAGCCGGCCACCCGGGCGAGGATGCCGGTCTTTACGAGGCAGTAAAGGCCATCGGCGAGGAGCTTTGTCCGGCTCTGGGCATTACCATCCCAGTAGGCAAGGATTCCATGTCCATGAAGACCACCTGGACGGAAAACGGAGTTGACCATGCGGTAACAGCTCCTTTGTCGCTGAACATTACCGCCTTTGCCAGAGTTGAGGATGTGAGAAACACAAAAACTCCTGAGCTTCGCACCGACATGGGTGATACCGTTCTTATCTATGTGGATCTGGGACTTGGCAAGAATCGTCTGGGAGCCTCTGCTCTGTCTCAGGTATACAAGCAGCTGGGCACTGAAACTCCGGATGTGGAAAATGCCTCGCAGCTTAAGGGCTTCTTTGATGCCATACAGTTCCTGAACCGGAAGGGCTTCCTTCTGGCCTATCATGACAAGTCTGACGGCGGTCTTTTTGTTACTATCGCCGAAATGGCCTTTGCCGGCCACACCGGCGTTACCGTGGAGATTGGCGATCTGGGAGTGGATGATCTCGCAGTGCTGTTCAATGAAGAAGCCGGTGCCGTGCTGCAAATCAGAGCTGCCCATAAGGAGGATGTGCTTAACATTCTTTCCGGACATGGTCTTGCTCACTGCATCCACACCGTGGGCGTGCTGAACAGCGATGGCCGCCTGATTTTCAGAAGAGCCGGCAGTGACATTATCAATGAGCCGGTATCGTTTTTCCGTTCCGTCTGGGCGGAGACCACCTACAGAATGCAGGCATACCGCGACAATCCCGATTGCGCCAGAAGCGAGTTTGAGGCCAAGTCAGATGACGGAGATCCGGGACTTAATGTCAGCCTAACCTTTGATATCCGGGAGGATGTGGCCGCTCCGTATATTTCCCGCGGCGTGGCTCCGAAGATCGCTATTCTCCGCGAGGAGGGCGTGAATTCCCAGAATGAAATGGCAGCTTCTTTTGACCGGGCCGGTTTTGAGAGCGTGGACGTTCATATGTCCGACATTATTTCCGGCAGAGTTTCGTTAAAGGACTTCAAGGCTCTGGCAGCCTGCGGCGGATTCTCCTACGGCGACGTGCTGGGTGCCGGCGAGGGCTGGGCCAAGAGTATTCTCTTCAACCCTACCGCCAGAACCGAGTTCCAGAGCTTCTTCGAGAGAAGTGATACGCTTGCTCTGGGTGTCTGTAACGGCTGTCAGATGATGTCCAACCTCCGGGATATTATTCCGGGAGCAGATCTCTGGCCGCGTTTTGTCAGAAACGAATCTGATCGCTTTGAGGCTCGTTTCAGCCTGGTGGAGATCCAGAAGTCGCCGTCCCTGTTCTTTGCTGACATGGCCGGTTCCCGGATGCCCATTGCCGTGGCACATGCCGAGGGCCGTACCGAATACCTGAACCAGGAACATCTGAATCAGGTGCAGGAGAGCGGACTTGTGGCTGTGCGTTTTGTGGATAACCGCGGTGCGGTAACCGAGAGATATCCTTATAACCCCAACGGTTCACCCTTTGGCATTACCGGTCTTACCTCCAGAGACGGTCGAGTAACCATTATGATGCCGCATCCGGAGCGTACCATAAGGACTGTTTCCAACAGCTGGCACCCGGACGAATGGGGCGAGGACAGCCCGTGGATGCGGGCCTTCCGGAACGCCAGAAAGGCTCTGGGCTGAAAATACAGCTGCTAATCAGAAGGGGGAGCCGGTTGTGTTTTAACAGTCCGGCTTTCCTGAAACCTTCATAGCCAAATAATAAAGGGGATCTCGGGATCCCCTTTTTCGTGTCAGGGGATTCTTCCCCATAGGGTGAAATTCCCGCGCATGTCCGTTTTTTTGTTGCGTTTCCGCTGGGAGGAGGCAGGCTCAGGTGCAAAATTCCTCTTGCCAGAGGTCTTCTGCGGAAACGGCAAACTCAAAATCACAGCCTGACTCCGGATGATACGAAGCGTATCTTGCCATTAACTGGGTGCTGTTCTGGTTTTGTGATGCTGGAATGCTTCTGAGAAAACTCGAACCTGGTAACGTTGCGCATAATCAAAGAATAATGCTAT
>NZ_JBGVBR010000114.1:0-4554 GCF_045225735.1 Succinimonas sp.
CCGTACCTCAAAAGAAAGGATATTAAAGCAGTTCATTCCTACGGCATCTGTTTCTGCAAAAAGGAATGCACCGTTGCGGGCAAAAAACTGAAATAAAATGTTCAGCCATGGCAACTGAATCAAAGACAACTTGATCAGCAAAAGACCGACCAGGCTGCCGACTGACTCAGTCCTTTTTGTAAAATTTCGTAACGTACCCCGCAGCTTGCAGGATCAGTCCTTTTGCCCATGGCGGTGTACGTCCCATCTGTTCACACAATGCCTCCAGACTTACCCGCGGATCAGCCTCAATAACCAGCTCATCATGTATGTGCATCACGATGCTGCAGTGCCGTAAGGTCTGCATGGCATAGCAGAGAATGTCCCTTGAGATTGCCTGGACGATGTTCTCCACAGGCCTGGAGGCCGTAACTCTCAATGCGTTCCAGCTTCTTGGCAGCGCCAATGCCTTCATAGGTAACGCTCTCCCCGCCAGCTATGCCAATGCGAGGCTTCACGCAGGCGAGCTTTCTGGCTGAGGGGAGGGTGATAAAAACAGCATCCCGCTTTTGCACGCAAATTTAAGCCCGTGCGTTTCAGCAGAGGTGCGTTCGGTAATGACCGTCATAACGGCGTTATCCACCGCCGCCCGATCCACCGCCAGCCAGAACTTCACGATATTGGGGTTGGAGTTTCGTTTTAGGATAAAGGGGCTCCTTTAATCATTAAACAGGAAGGACCGCAGGCGTCTTCCCTTCTTAATTATTGTTCCTCAGAACCTTAACTCTGTTCCTGCCTGCATTGACTGGATGAATGTGTCTGCATCCGAACAGGGGATCAGGATTCACCGGAAAAGGCAATCAGGACTCATCGGAAGAGGGAGGCACGAAATACCTCAAAGACCGGATTCTCAGTCGGAGGAGGGATTCAATGGAATTGCTTCAGGATACGCAACAACTCATAGTTTTGTGCCAGCGATGATGCAGCAAATTGCCAAAGGCGGCATAAAATGAATTCCGAAACCGAGTAATAGCATCGGTGACTTTTATGGCCGCACAGGTCGAAAGTTTTGAAATCAGCATTTTAAAATGCCGAATGACGGAACTCTGCAAAATAACACACTGCAAACGCGGAAGCTCTGATTACAGCAAACCGTGTTTCAGCTTTCTGCAGTCTGCGGCAGAGGGCTTAGTTTTTAGGCATGCACTTAGGGTATGCCTCGATGATTGTGTACTTTGCGGAACCGAACGAATAAATGAAATCGCTGATTTTGCACTTGCCCTCGTCGCAACTCATGACATAAACCGCTGAATCACTGTCATCGCCCATTTTCACAGACACAGTTACTAAACTATTTCCTGCAAGTCCCTTTATCTCAAACGCCTTAGGCTTGATTTCGGGATCCTGAGTCCAGAAAAAGAGCGGATCAGTGTCAAAGAGAATTTCGCCGCTCGAGGCGTTGGAGCCGCACTGCCAGATCTTGGCAAATTCCTTGGTGCCGTATTTCTGAACATAATTGTCGAATGAAGGCAGATTCTTATCTTTAAAAGCTTGCTGATAGATTTTTTTTACGAGTGTTTCAGCCTGAGTGCCCGCCGATGCGCATACCGGCGTCATCAGAAGTAATGTTGCGGCTGCTGCAAGCGCCAGTTTTGAAAACAGATGTGATGTCATAGATTTCTCCCTGTGAGACAGTATTATTCGGAACGTTGATCCGCGACGTGATTTTACTCTTTTTGAACGGCTGAGAGTATTTTGCGTGTCTCGCATTATACCCACGCCCATTATACCCAACATTCCACATTTCAAACTGTGAATTTACTGAATAAAAAGGAGCTGTTAAGTTCCGTGGTTTCAGGCATTCTTCATCGCCGTTCAAGTATTGCGGTGATTACGGTTTACTCGGAAGTTTTCCGAACCTATTCCGAAGTTTACGCTATTCCCGGACTCACCGTGAAGGAGTTCTTCTGTATTCATGACCGAAAAGCCTTATCTGATCGCTGCCAGCCATCCGGGAACCCGGCGTGGCTAACCTTTATGCCATCGTCCGGATTCAGGCTGTTATCTGAATCTGGGAGGTGCCGGATCTTTTCTTCGCAGATACGGAACTCTTTAACCTTGGTGCGAAGCTGCCGGTCGGTAAGTCCATACCAGAAGCGCTGAAAAGATATGCCCCGGTTAATGGGAGTTATGAAAAGCATCCAGGCCAGTCTGCCCGGCTGCCGTGACATACGAAAGAGCAATTTATGACTGCCTTGATTTGCCGGGAAATGCCCTGTTTTGCAGGGCTTGCCGGCTCTCAGCCGCTTCAGAACGAACTTATCCAATATTAGCAGAAAAGGCAAAAATAGCCAAAATAACGCTTTTTGGGTACACTGCCAGCAGTCAAAATCCGGAGACTGCTCGGTTTTTGCATTCAGGCAAATCATCTGCATGACTCACTCCAGCCGGAACTGATGTATATGCGGAAGCAAGGAGATTATTTTATGGGAGCATGGAGCGAAAGCATTACAGGAAACGACACTGCTGAGGATTTGCTGCTGGAATACCCGGCAGCCTTTCTAAAATACGAACCTGAAGAGGCAGTCTCAAAAATTGATCAGTATGTCCGGGAAAATGAGTTTGACGAATCTGATCCGGAAGAATGGTGCAACTACGTTTATTCCCTGGCGGATTACATGTGGAAAAAAGGGATTCTTACCGATGAGATCAGGGAACGGGCCCTTAAGATGATCGACTCCGGCTTCGGCCTCGACATATGGGCGGAGTCCGGCGAAAAAATGCTCAAAGCCAGAAAACGCACGCTGGCCAAGTTCCGGGAAAAGCTCACCTCTCCCCTGCCGCCCAAAAAGAAAATCAGGCTCGATATTAACCAGGAGCGCATTTTTGAAAACGGCGACGTGATAGCGCTCCAGCTCAAAACTGCCGGAATGAACTATACCATGAATCGCGAGAAGCCCATGTCAGAAGAGGAATTTCACGCTTTTGACGGCAAATACATTTTGATGCAGCTCATTGACTGCACCGCCAGCTGGTCATCGGCGATAGTTCCGGAAATCAAAGACTACTGGGCCTGTTTCCGGTTATTTGACGGGGTCTATGATACCGTTCCGAAGGAAATAAACTTTGATGGGCTTAAGCCGGCAAAAATCCTTGATAACAAAGGCGGCATTGTTTCATGCTTCACGTGCGAAAGCAAAATGCTCTATTTCAAACGCCGCAAATATCAGTTAATCGGCAATGCTCCCATAACTGCGGGATCTGATGAAAAGAGCGACACGCTTATTTTCATCGGACACAGCTATCCGCAAAATAATCCTGATTCTGAATTTCTTGCCGCCATGGGCAATGAAATAGTCTGCGGCGAATATAACGGAACTTATGAAGAGCTGCGTGAAATCTGCCGGAGCGCCAACAGGTATGGCAGAAATCTGCACTTGTTAAACTTATCGAAGGAAGAGCAGGAAAGGCATTTTACCGAGGAAGAAAATAAGATAGCAAGCAATATTGAGTCTTCAGTCAGCAATGGCGGCAAGCTGCTTTCTGTTCAATTCGGCAATAAGACCATCGGCATTGTCACGATAACGGGCAGCAAGATCGATAACCTTTATATCAAGGGACTGTTTCAGGGAAAAGGCTTCGGCCGCCAGCTGCTCCGGTACGCTCTGTCATTGGGCGGAGAGAAAATGCATCTTGATGTTCCGAATACATTCAGAGAGCGTTTTGGGAACAAGACCATGATCCGAAGCCAGCGTATAATGCGCCTGTGCCAGAAGTTCGAGCTTACAGAAATACAGGAGGAGCTCGGGGAGATAACGCGATTCACGTTTTTACCCGCCCCGGCTTCAAAGCAATCCCTCTGACTGAACGAATCCGGGACGAATTCAGTTCAAGTGTACTATCCTTCGGAATCATCGCCTTCGGGAGCATTAGTCGGGATCATTGGCGCCGATCTTAATTAATCCGCTAATTTCCCGAGGAGGACAATTGCCTGAAGAGAAGGATGGCTGAGGAGCAAGAGGCCGAGATGAAAGACGGCCGAAGAGAAAGAGGAATCGTTTCCGCTAAAGATGCATGATTCCGTATCCCCTGGTCTCACAGTCCTATAGAACCGCTGCCATATAGTATGGCAGCCACAAAATATTTTCCTCCGGGCGAATCTCTCCGTGATGGAGCGCGATGCCTCTTCCAACCTTTTTGCCAACTTTTCTTTGAACGCCGTCAATGATTTAACGCTCTTCTTCTCACCGGACTTTTCACCTGACGTAACTTCTATCGGAACCAGCTTATTTCCGTCCCGGATGAGAAAATCTATGTCCATTACAGTCTTTTTGGTTTCTTTGCTGGTTTCCTTATGGTAGTACGCCCGCCGTCCGTTCGCTCTTAAATTCTGGGCCGCCATGTTCTCCAAAAGCATGCCTTCATTCACTTGCAGCTTATCCAGGAGAACAGACTTGTAAAGTTCCCTGTGTTTATCACAGGAAGCAGCGCAAAGCTTCTCTCAGGTGAATTCACCAGAGAACTCTCCGGACGCTTTGTTTCCTTTCGCATAAAGCCTTTTGTTTACCGTGAGTT
>NZ_JBGVBR010000115.1:0-9329 GCF_045225735.1 Succinimonas sp.
CCTTGAAGCTTTCCCACATGGCTTTAATACCGGGCATGCCGGAGCACTGCACCAGAGGAAGACTGAAAAATTCCAGCGCATACATGATAAGGGCGATCAGGGAATAGGCCAGAAAATAGATGCAGGTGTAGTAAAGCATCGTGGAGAGGAGGGCGGTGTCCGACACCAGCTTTCCGACAAAAAGGCGGAGGCATTCGCCAAGCTGGTGCTCGGTTACGGCGGCGATATTGGCAATGGCGAAGCCGGCCTCCTGTGCCGATTCTCCCAGAAGAGCCCAGAGCTGCTTCAGCACTTCAAAAATCCCCGATCCGAAAAATATCAGCACCAGGAGATAGACGACGCAGATAAGGGCGATGCGGATAAGCATATCCCACAGGGCCAGCAGGATCATCTTCCAGAAGTTGATCTTCAGGGCCTTAAACGCATCCGGCAAAACCGGAACGGAGCGGCCCTTGCGGAAGTCGAACTGGAGAGCATAGGAGGCTGCCAGGCCGGAGAACAGCATGGTGATGAAGGTCGACACCAGAGGGAGCGACAGAATCATGGAAACCACTGCGGCGGAAACAATGCTTATCAGGAGCGCGGTCCAGAATAAGCGGGTCTTTATGCTTAACATGGCGTTCCAGCACCACATAAAGCCCTCGCCGAAGGAAGCGATTCTGAATTTGTCAGCTCTGAGCCGGCCGATGTTTGCGGCGGCGTTCTCAGGTAATTTCTGGGAATCTGTCATAAGGCTTGTCCTATCTGTGTAACTGCCAATTACCCTGTAAAGCCCGGCATCAGCGCGGGGCATGTCCTATTTTTATTATTTTCCGGGGGTTCGTCAATGACGGAATACTGATTGTGAGGGATTGCCGCAAAGAGGGCGGCAAAAATAGCGAAGATCGGAACAGAGAAAGCAAAATTTGATAAAGCTTGCAAATTCAGATCTCCGGCTGTTTTTTTAATGATGTCCGGCAATATGATCAGAGATTAAGAGGGCATGCCGTAATCTGCCGTAACAGAAGAGGACAGACAATTGCGCCATGTCAGAATTGCCTGTCTGTCTTAACCGCCCGGCAGTTTTCCGAAAAACAAAGCTCTGTCCGGAACATTTATCGGTTCCTGATATTTTGCTGAAAGAAGCGGCTGAAAGAAGGGCCTCAGCTTATATTTGTCTATTATTGAGCATTGTGCAAAAATGCTCATTATCAGACGGCGGCGCACGGCTGTTTCAAGGGATCCAGTCTTGCCGGTGTCCGGGAATAACCGGCTTTGCGCGCTGTACGGCATAAGGGCGCTGTATTCAGGGGCCTGATCTGAAATAGAAAGAGGTATCTATGGCACATCAGGGAAGCTTTTTCCATCTCAGTATTGCAGGAAGACTTATATTTCTGGCTGTTTCAGTCATTGTGATCCTGATTGCCGTAACTGTAATCGGAATAAACAAGTTTAATCAGTCCTTTCATGATACTGAATTTCTGGCAGATACCAACACGGGACTTATCGGCCTCGTGGACAGCGGCCGGCACCTGCAGGCTCTTTTCAAGGAACTCAGAATCAGCGCCATCAAATACCCCATGACGGAAACAGCGCAGGAAAGAGTTCAGCAGAAGGAAGCTTTCAGCAAAAATAAGCAGATCTTTCTGAATGTACTGAACGATGTCAGACAGCGCTGCGGAAAACATGATAAATGCGCCAGCATAACGAAGGGCATGTCTAACCTTCTCAACGACTATGAAGATGCCACTAAAAATGAAGTTATCAGACTTACGGAAATCGGAAAGCCGAGAGAGGCGTATCTGGCTATTCAGAAATACCTGGTTCCTATCGGCAATGAGATTGACAAAAGCGTGGATGGCATCATCAAAATTGCCGATGAAGAGACCCGTGATACCCTGGACGATATTTACCAGGTGACTTCGGCTGGCAGTTTTATAGCGGTGTCCGTGACCGGGATGATAATAGCCTTTCTCATTACTTTTACCATGGCATCGTCTATTATCATACCTATGAGAAATCTGAAAAAACTTGGCGTGATTGCCGAAAACATCACCAAGGGGGATCTTACTCAGAAGCTTGAAACTTCATCCAGAGATGAAATCGGTCTGTTAAGCCGATCCTTTGCATCCATGTGCGATTTCCTCAGAAAGATTATGTCCGGCATCAATGATGACGCCTTGTCCCTGCATAAGAAAGCCAAGTTTCTTATTGATGCCGATAATGATATTACAGCAAGATCGGCCAAAGTATTGGAGCAGTCATTAGGCGTTACCGCGGCCTGCGAGGAAATGGCCAGTACCTCCAAGGTGATTTCCCATAATTGTTCGGAGGCCTCAAATTATTCCTATAAGGTGCAGAATGTTGTTAAATCCGGCGTTGAACAGGTTCGTAATACAGTTAACAAGATTCGTGAGCATTCAAAGCAGACTAATGAAAGCGCTGCGCTGATACATCAGCTTGGGGATCATACCCAGCAGATCAGCGGAATTATCAATACGATTCAGGATATTGCCGAGCAGACTAATCTTTTGGCTCTCAATGCGGCAATCGAAGCGGCAAGAGCAGGCGAGCACGGCAGGGGATTTGCCGTTGTTGCCGATGAAGTAAGACTGCTGGCGGGAAGAACTTCCGGTTCCACAAAGGAAATCAGCAGCATGATCACGTCAATACAGGACATGGTAAGGCAGACCACCTCCACCATGGATGTGAATGTGCAAAAGATGAATGAAATCGCCGAGGATACCAATGCTATTGAGCAGAGTTTAAACATCATCAATTCATCTGTGGAAACTGTTCATGATCAGATCCTGCAGATTGCGTCGGCCACTGAAGAACAGTCTGCCACATGTCAGAATATTACTGATAATATGCAGATTATTGCGGATTCCACCAACGAAACCAATACGCAGATCAATAAATCCCTGGTTATCTCAGATGAATTGGAGAAGGTTTCTTCCTCCATGTCTGAAAAGGTAAGCCTGTTTAAATTGGATTAGTAAGGAAGAGAGAAGAGAGGATTTCATGGCTGCAAATAAGTCAGATGAACTCAAACAGGCAGCTGTCAAAGCGAAGTGCAGTTTGAATGAAGAACTGGATGCCTTCATCCTGAAGATAGACAGGGCGACTGATGATCCGAATAACTTTATCACGCTGACCCAGCTTGAAGAAGAGTGGTGCAGACTGTCATTAAAAACCAATAAAATATATTCTGATATGGTATCAGAAGCTCTTACGGCTATCGATACCAGGGAGCTCAATTCAGCAAAAAAAGCGCATTCCTCAAGGAAGGGATTCGTCTGAAGCACCAGGATAAACGCGCCAGGACAATACTTACCCTTGAGGGCTTTGTAACTTTCAATCGCACACTTTACATTCCGGCTGACAATGACAGTGCCCGGCTGCTTTCGGAAAAGCGCGGCATGAAGATGATAGCCCCCTGCGACATCGCTCTCGGACTTGCCGGACTTCCCTTCAAGATGTCTGCTGCCATGATGCTGGATATCGCCAAAAGATCTGTCAGCGCGCCTTCCTATGAGGAACTTCAGAGTCTGTACCGGAAAGATCGGAACATTGAGATCAGCGATGATCAGCTGCGTCTCGTAACCAACTATATTGGCAAGCTGGTCTATGACGATGATTGTCTGAGAAGGGATCAGGCTCTCGATCATTTTAAAAACAGAAAGAAATACCGCCGGAAGAAATCAGGCACGCTCTATATTGTGACGAAGAGCGCCACGCTGAACATCCGAACCGAAAACGGCTCAGCCCGGAAAGAGAACTGGCTGGGTCTTGTGTTCAGCAGCAAAAACATCAGGATTATCCAGTCGGAAAGCGGGCAGGAGTACCGTAAAATCCTGACAAGGGAATACGTGGGCTTAATCGGAAATGCCGCGGCATTCGGGGAACACCTGTATGAAGCGGCCTTAAGAAACGGTCTTGAAGAACATGAAAGGATTGCGGTGATAAGCGACGGAAATCCCGGGATCAAATCCTTTCTGACCACCTATTGCTCAGAACTTGATGTTATTCAGATTCTTGATTATTCGCATTTAAAGGAGAACGTTTTCCGGTTTGCCGCTGCCGGCATCAGCGGCGGAGAAGAGACTAAAACCGCGTGGGGCGCCCGGCTTATGGAGCTCATCGCAGCCGGCAGAATTTCTGAAGCTATGAAGATGGCGGAACCCTTTAAGGACTTCAAAAGAGAGGGCGTCTCGAATATCCGGGCATACCTTGACAGCAACAAAGACTGCATCGACTACCCCGCCTATGTGAAGAATGGCCTTTTCACAGACAGCGATGCCATTGAAACCGGTAATGGAAACATGATGCGGGAACGTCTAAAACTTCCTGGCAGGAGATGGGATGCGCAAACCGCTCAGTACGTTTTATCCGCAAAAATGAAATATGACAGCGGTCTTTGGGATTCATACGTTGTTCCATTGTCATACCGGCGCCTTGGTCTCAGACCGCCGCGCTGACCTGACCGGAACCCTGCATTTTCAGGTACGCTCAAAAGCCTGATTGGCCGCGGATTTCCCTGATTTCTGCCCCCCCTTGTGCCCCTGCGCGCTTTTCCCCAGGGCGCATCAGCTCTGTCTGTTTTCCGGAACTCTCTTCCTTCTGGAAACATCCTTGATGCCGTTAATCTTGATCAGGGTGGAGACCACGTTTTCCAGATGGCTCTGATTCTTGATCTCTATCAGAATATCCAGGCTGTGGTCGCTTTCCTCGCGGTAATCGGTCTGGGTAATGGACAGGATCTCCGCCCCCGTCATGCTCACCAGGCTCACGATTTCACCCAGAATAGCCGGTCTCGTGATGTACTGAATATGGAGAGCGGTCTTGAAGAAGGCATGGCCCTGATAGTTCTTGTTCCAGGACAGGGAGAGACAGGTCACAAAGGGATTCTTTTCCGCTTCGGAAATAGACGGGCAGGAGGTGCGATGCACCATAAGAAGGCCCTTGTTGCCGTCGTAGATGCCGGTGATGCGGTCTCCCGGCAGCGGGAAGCAGCAGGAGGCGAACTCGTGCTTCACGCCCTCGATATTGGAAATGATTTCGTTCCCGGTATCACCGGCCGCCACCGAGTCGCCCCGATCTCCCAGAAGAGCCCGGGCCACCAGCACGGCATTGGATTCCCCCATGGTGATGCGGCGGAAGAGCTCGTTGAGAGTGCTGATATGTATGGTACGGAGCACCCGGGCGATGTTGGCGGGATCGATGCTGTCCAGGGGCACATCTCCCATGGCCAGCTGCAAGAGCTTTCTGCCGTGTTCCTCGGAGCTGGCGGCATTGATGCCCTGCAGGAAAGCCTTTATGGCCTGCCTGGCCTTCAGGGTGACTACCGAATCCAGCCAGCGGGGCTGCGCGAATGGAGTTTCGCTTTCGATAATGCGTACCTGCTGTCCCGAGGACAGGGCCTTGTCAAGAGGATAGGGCTTGTGATCCACTTCGGCGGCCCGGCAGCGATGGCCGAGATCGGCGCTGATGGCGTAGGCGAAATCCACCGGCGTGGCCCCCTTGGGAAGCTCCAGCACCTTGCTGCTGCCGTCAAAGACGTAGATCTCCTCCGGGAACAGATTGGCCTTGACGTTTTCCAGAAAATCAAAGGACGAGGAGGTATTGTTCATGAGATCCTTAAGGCTCTGCATCCAGCGGTTGGCGTACATCTGAGCTTCGGAGCTGTCTCCCATGCTGCCGTTGCTTCTGAGCTTGTAAACCCAGTGCGCGGCCACGCCCTGCTTGGCCATCATATCCATGAATTCCGTGCGGATGTGAATTTCAATCTCCTGACCGTCGCTCCCCATGACCGTGGTGTGCAGTCCCTGGTAGCCGTTCATCTTGGGCAGGGCGATGTAATCCTTAAAGTAACCCTGCTTGGGCTTGAACAGGGCGTGGGTCTGTCCCAGAGCCCGGTAGCAGCTGTCCACGGAGTCCACGAGAATCAGGAAGCTGAACACGCTGAGCAGATCCTGAAGCCTGAGATGATCGGTTTTCATCTTATGGTAGATCGTGGCCAGAAACTTTTCCCGGATCTTTATCTGAAAGCGAATGCCGATTTTGCGGAAGCAGGAGCGCATTGATTCCATAAGCTCGTTATAGGTGTCCATGCGGTTTTTCTGACCGGCGGCCACGGTGGCGGCCAGCACCCGGTAGCGATAGGGGTACATGGCCCGGAAACAGAGATCCTGGAGCTCGTTCTTCATTTTGCTGATGCCCAGACGGTAGGCGATGGGGGCATAGATATCCAGGGTTTCCCGGGCGATGCGCATTCTTTTGTCGGGGCGCAGGGCTCCGATGGTGCGCATGTTGTGGGTGCGGTCAGCGAGCTTGATAAGAATAACCCGGGTGTCGTGGGTCATGGCCAGGAGCATCTTCTGAATGTTGGCCACCTGGGCTTCCTTGTAGTCGCTGAAGCGGATCTTTTCCATTTTGGTGACCCCGTTAACCAGATCGGCCACGGTATCGCTGAAGAGCTTTCTGATGTCGTTCTGGGTAACCCGGGTGTCCTCGATAACATCGTGTAGCAGGGCGGCCATGAGAGCTTCCACGTCAAGGTGCATGTCAGCAAGAATGGCGGAAACGGCAAGGGGATGGGTGATGTACGGTTCTCCGCTGGAGCGGGTCTGTCCCTGATGGGCCCGGTAGGCATAGGCATAAGCGCCGGCCACCTCCTGAATCTGTTCAGGGGGCAGGTACGAGGCCAGCTTCTCCTCCAGAGGAGAGAAGAGGCTTTTCATTTCGTCCGGCCAGTTATTGCGATCCAGCGCAGGGTCTTCAGACATACATACTCCTTTAGTCCCGGCCGGCTCTTGATTTATTGTGGTAGTTATTGCTGCCAGCCTGCAAACAGGTTGTTGCCGTAATACAGTTTCCCGGGGTGATTTATCAGGGAGTCATTTCTATTGTAATTTGAAAAATCCCTTTTTGGAGAGTATTTGTTGCAAAATTGTGGCTTGGGCTGAATGAAAATCTGTATTTTGCTTCGGAGATGCGCAGCCTGATGCCGGTTTTGCGGGAGGGATGTGACTTCAGCCGCAAGAATCCGCTGATTTTTGCGCCGCTTTCAGTTTCGGAAGCGGTTTATGGTAATCTGAGAAGGCCGGGGAAGCTGAAAAAGGTTTTCCTGTTCCCGGTTACTGACTTTTGCGGTTACTGCTGTTATCGCATTTCGGCCATTTTCCTGTCTGTGTTTTTGGCTTTTTAACTTTTTTCCGTTTCCACAAAGGAGCTTCCATGTCAAAGGTGTTAATTGTTTCCGGACATCCGGATCCTGCTCATTCCACAGCCAACCGGCTGATCCTCGAGAACGTAAAGACTCTGCTTCCCGGCGCTGCCGTAAGAGAGCTGGGGAAGCTTTACCCAGACGGCGCTTTTGATGTGGCCGCCGAGCAGGAGGCCCTCGCTCAGGCTGACATTATTGTTCTGGCCTTTCCCCTTTACTGGTATTCCGTTCCCGGCCTCATGAAGAACTGGATCGACAAGGTCTGGCTCCATGGCTTTGCTTACGGATCCAAGGGGGATAAGCTCCGGGGAAAGAGGATGGTGCTTTCGGTAACCACCGGAGGCCCGGAAACCGCCTACCGCCATGACGGGGAACAAACCGCCACCGTACGGGAAATTTTCCTGCCTCTCCGGCTTACCGCCCGGAACTGCGGCATGAAGGTCACGGACTATGTGATTTCCTACGGCATGATGTTTATTCCCGGTCTGAGCGCTCCTGAGGACATGGCCCGTATTGAAAGAGAGACTGCCGAGCATGCCCGGGAGCTTGCAAGGATTCTTTCCTGACAGATTCCCGTTATCCATCACCATGAAAAAAGCCCGGAATCCTCCGGGCTTTTGTTATCGGGCTGTTTCAAAGCTCTTTTATTCCAGCGGCTTCCCGTTTACTAAAAGCTGTCCGCCCTTAAACTCCAGGTGATAGGTGAGAGCAGAGGCTTCGGGATCCTTGGCGTATTTCTTCAGCATCTCGGCCATTTCCGTAAGACCGTACTGCTGCATGGACAGGAGGGCGGCATCAATGCTGATATCTGCCGTGGCGGCGACAGCGCCGGGGAGTTCTTCGATGGATGAGAAGGCCGCATCCGGAGCAAAGCCGGCCGCTGCCTTTATTTCAGCCTTGGCGCTGTTCAGAGTGGCCTTGAAGGCGAGGCTAAGGGAGGAGGCCGGATTGAATACGGTATTCAGGGAATCGGTGAGCTCATCGTTGTCAGTATTGGCGGCAATGCACTTGGCCATGCTGCCGAAGCCGATGATTTCTCCCTTCTGATAATCGCAGGCCTTGATAAAGGAATTCATGTCCAGTTCCTTAAGACCGAGATTAATGGCGGCATCGCTGATCTGAATGCCCATGGCTTCATAGGAGAAGCCGCCCAGAGTCAGATCCAGACCGTAGTCGATAAAGCCGGGCTTCTTGGAGGCGGAGGCCGTCTTTTCCAGTGAGAAGCCGAGACTGTTAAGCTTCATCGCGCCGTCAAAGTTTCCGGAAAATTCTCCGATGGCATAATTCAGGGTAAAGCTGTCCGCCCGGTTTTCCACCGTGCCTTTAATCGCGGAAATCACCACGGGATCCTTGCCGTCCTCGGAGGTGGCAATCTGGATTTTCGGGAAGCTCAGGGCGATATTGTAGGCATTCTGATAATTGCTGACGCCGTAGGCCTTATACTCCATAGCGGCGGTGTCCCAGGAGACCTCCTCCAGCTTGCCGCTGGGCAGGGTAATTGCGGTCACGGCGGTGTCATCCTTGATGCTGTAGCGGTTTTCAGTATTAGCCAGAATGCTCTTTACCAGACTGGCTTCGGCTTCATCCGCGTCTTTGTAAAGGCGGTCGTCAGCCGCAATCAGAGTGACCACTCCGTCATCGGAATAGCTGTTGGTCAGGGTCAGGGTGAACTTGTCTTCATCACCCTCCATGGCGAATTCCAGATCCGCGCTGTCAGAGTTGTCGGTGCTGACGCTGCCGGGCTTTTTAGTTACCGTGCCGGAAATTCCGATATCCTGGAAGAACCGGGCCATTTCCCGGGCGGTGGTATCGGCGATGAACTGACCGGCATCCCGCGGATTCTTCATATCGTACGTTCTTTCCGGTATCAGAGCCTTGAATTCGGTCTTTTCATCATCTTCGTCATCTTCGGGGGGAGTCTGGTCAGCCTTGGGAGCCGGGGTTTTCTCAGGATCCTCTGTGCCGGAAGAGGAGTTATTGGCTGCTAAAGTTTCAGCGCCGCTTTTAACGATGTCTTTTCCGGAGGTGTTATCGGAGACCGGAGTGTCTCCTGCGGGGGCGCCGCCGTTTTCAATACTGGCCAGAATCCCGGCAATGCGTTCCAGATCCACCGCAAAACGGG
>NZ_JBGVBR010000116.1:0-14059 GCF_045225735.1 Succinimonas sp.
ATGTAACGTTACAGAACTTAACCACGTTTTAGAACTTTAATTATGCTCTCTCTCTGATTTTGCACTTTTTTATTCCCGGAAACCGCCCTCTCTCCTATATCATTAATGGTACAGGCTCACCGGGAAGCTCCCGGATGCCTGAGAACTGAATCATTTAATCATTGCGCAAACGGAGAAAACATCATGTACACCAGCAGCAATTCCAATTATTCTGACTATTCCGACTTTGACGATCTTTGCCAGGATGCCGGCAGAGGATGCGACGATGAGGGCCGGGTTTTCGAAACCAGAAAGAAGGGCGGCCGGAAGTCATTTCATGTCAGCTATGCGGTATTCAGCTACCTGCGGGATCGTCATTTCAGCAGAAAGGCTTCCCATGCTCTTCTGGGGGTGATCAGCGATGACGGCAGCAAGTGGACTCTCCGGGGCTGCATCCGGAACGGCTTCTATCGCCGGAGACTTTCCCGTCAGATGCGGAATTCCTTCTGTTCTTCCCGGGCGGCAGATTCGCGTTTTCAGGCCTGATGGTCGCTGCGGCGCGGGGGCTTCATGTCCCGGCCGCTTTGCGTGACAAAACAAAAACACCGTTTGTAACAGCAAGACGACAACAGCAACGCTAACAGATGAACAACGATAACAGCATAGACGAAAAAAAGAGAAGCTCCGGCTTCTCTTTTTGGTTTGACGTCTCCTTTTGGTGTAACGGGGCTTTATGACAAGTCCCGTTTCTGCTTTGTCAGGGAAGAATCTTCTTACTTGAGCTTCTGATTCTCTCCTTCCTGTAAGGATTTCTGAGCGATTTTCGCAGCTTCGTCCATAGCCTTCTGCGCGGCCTCCTGAGCGGCCTGTCTTCTGGCCCAGTAGCCCTTGAACCAGTGCTTGCCCCAGAAGAAAAGCACAACGCAGATGATAAAGCCGATAATGATGTGCATGATGCTCTGACCGGTCTTTACCTTCTCCAAAAGCTCCGGGATCTGGTTGGCAAAGAAATAGCCGAGATACACCCATACCGGCACGGATATCAGCGCTGCAAAGCCGTCCATCATCAGGAAGTGGATAAAGGGAATGCGGCGGCTCATGCCGGATACCAGAAATATGGGAGCCCGGAGTCCCGGCATAAAGCGGGCTGCGAAAAGCACCCAGATGCCGTATTTGGCAAACTGCCGCTGCACCTGAGCGAATCTCCGGGGGGAGAGAATTTTTCTGATGGGCTTGAACTTCTGGATCTTGTAGCCGAAGAGCTTGCCGGCGATGTAGATAATGGAGTCCCCCAGAAGCACGCCGGTGAAGCAGACTGCCAGCATAACATGAGGGTTAGTGGCGCCGAGACCGGAAACAAGTCCGCCGGCTACCAGGGTGATATCCTCGGGAACCGGGAGACCGAAGCCGCACAGTATCAGAATCCCGAAGGCATAAAGATAGTTGTACCATCCCTGATCGCACAGCGTGTTTTGCACCCAGAGAAAAATTTTTTCAGCCATAGCTAATAACTTCCTTTAAGTTGCCGCTGCTGACTTCCGGCAGCAGCGGCGCTGCGAGTTCGGCGGCCGGTGCGGGGTTAAAAGTTTTCCTGCGGTTCCGGCGGCTTTCAGGGCGTCCGGGCTACTGTTCCCGGGCTCCCGCAAATCCGTGCTGTCTCCAGGCCTCGTATACGAAGATGGCCACGCTGTTGGAGAGATTCATGCAGCGGCTTCCCGGCACCATGGGAATCCTGGCGAGGCGTTCCGGCGGCAGAGATGCCGTAAAGTCCTCCGGAAGGCCGGAGGTTTCCTTGCCGAAGAAGAGGACATCCCCGTCCTGAAAGCGGCACTTGTCGGGACTCATATGTCCTTTGGTGGTGCAGGCGTAAATCTCATGTCCGGCAAAAAAAGCAAGGCAGGCCTCAAGATTGCGATGGTACTTGATGTTCACAAACTCGTGATAGTCCAGTCCGGCCCGGAGCAGCCTCCGATCATCCATCATAAAGGATGCCGGTTCCACGATATGGAGACTGGTTCCGGTATTGGCGCACAGTCTGATGATGTTTCCGGTGTTGGCGGGAATTTCCGGCTGAAAAAGCACAACGTTGATCATTGAAAGGCCTGAACCTCTTAATCCTGAAATACAAGGGCATTATAACCTTAAAAGGGATCGTTTTCAGAAATTATAGCGGTTTCCCGGCGCCGGGACGTGTTTTCCAGAATCGGGATGCCGGATATAATTTTCCGGAGGCCGGAGAGAATCGCAGGGGAGGAAATGCTGTGGATAATGAGCGTTATATTGTTGCCGCCGGGGAAATTGTTGTGGATAACTTCGGAAATCGTCTCTGCCCCGGGGGCGCTCCCGCCAACTTTGCCTGGCACGCTCGTCTTTTCGGGAGAAGATCCCTTATGGTGAGCGCCGCCGGGGACGATGAACTGGGAGATCTTATCAGAGGTTATTGCCGGGACAGTCTGGAAACACAGCTCCAGTCCTCTTCCTGGCCCACCGGAGAGGTGCTGGTGTCCGGCTCCGGAGACGCGGTCAGCTATCATATTCTGGAGGATCGGGCCTGGGATCATCTGGAAATGCGGCCGGAAACCGTCCGAGTTCTTAAAAATGCCATCCTGTTTTCCTTTGGCACTCTCATGGCCCGGAGTCCGGATTCCCGGGCTTTTCTGAAAAGAGCCTGGGAGCTTCTGCCCTCGGACTGCCTGATTTTCTGCGATGTGAATTTCCGGGAGCATTACTACTCCCGGGAGCTTCTTGAAGAGATCTTTGCCGCCTGCCATATGTTGAAGGTAAACACAGAGGAGCTGGAGGTGATAACAGGACTTTTCGGAATTCCCCGGGGAACTCCGGAGCTTCGGCTTAGCTGGCTTAAGGAGCGCTTCCGGCTCCGGGGGCTCATTCTTACCCGAGGGGATCAGGGGTCTCTTGTTATGGAGAACGGCGAGGTCTCGGATCTCCCGGCTCTTAAGGCCGCGGTGCGGGATACGGTGGGGGCCGGAGATGCCTTCGGCGCTGCCTATGCGGCTTCCCGGCTGGAGGGCTTTTCTCCCTATGAGAGTCATGTGATTGCCAGATTCCATGCCCGCCGTATAGTGGAAAACACCGGGGCGTGGCTTCCTCCGGGAGTGTCCTGGCAGCTTACCCGGGAACAGGCGGCGGAAATCATTGCCGCCGCCATGAGGGGCTAGCTCAATATCAGGCGATGCCAGCTTCCTTCAGGTAGCGGGCGGCGTCCTGAGCAGCCATGCAGCCGGTTCCGGCGGAGGTAATGGCCTGACGGTACAGGGGATCCTGCACGTCTCCGGCAGCAAATACCCCGGGAACGCTGGTGCCGGTCTTATAGGCGCCGTATCCGGTTTTGACAATGCCGTGATCCGTTTCCAGAAGGTTCGCAAAGATGCTGCTGTTGGGGAGATGCCCGATGGCCACAAAGACTCCGGTCACGGGAATTTCCTTTTCAGTGCCGTCCTTGAAGGCGGCCTTGATCCCGGATACCCCAGAGAGATCATTTCCCAGAATTTCCTTTACCTCGGCATTAAGCACCAGGGTTATTTTTCCTTCCTTAACCTTTTCCTGCACTCTGTCCGCCAGCGTCTTTTCAGCCCGGAACTCATCCCGGCGGTGAATCAGGTAGACCTGCCGGGCCAGATTGGCGAGGTACAGGGCATCGGAGAGGGCGGTATTGCCGCCGCCCACCACCGCCGTGTCCTGATCCCGGTAGAAGAAGCCGTCGCAGGTGGCGCAGGCGCTGACGCCGTTCCCCATGAATTTTGCTTCGGAGGGGAGGCCCAGCCAGCGGGGCTCGGCTCCGGTGGCAATAATAAGAGCCTGTGTCTCATAGGTTTCGTTTTCGGATCGGAGTACCAGGGGCCGCCCGGAAAAGTCCGCGGACACGATGGTATCAGAGATGAACTCCGTCCCCAGAGACTTTGCATGATCCATCAGCTTTTCCATCAGGTCATAGCCGGAAATGGACTTTTCTCCGGGCCAGTTTTCGATAGCGGAGGTCTTGGTAAGCTGACCTCCCGGCACCGGTCCTGAGATAAGCACGGGACTGAGTCCGGCTCTGGCGGCGTAGATGGCGGCGGTGCAGCCGGCGGGACCGGATCCGAGAATAATGACCTTCGCAGTTTTCATAAAAGTCTCCTGTGTCTTGCTGATTATCTGTTTTGTCTTATGACTTTGCCTTCCGGTCAAGGATACATGATACTTCCGGGATAAACAACGTATTCTGTCTCGGGGCCGGGTTTCGTGCCGTTTCATCAGGCATTGGCGTGCCGGAAATATCTCTGCTGATAACCCTCGTCCGGACGCATTTGAACCGGCGTCCGGCCGGGCAAATCCGGAATTACTTGAGAAAACACCAAATCATGATCAGGCAGCAGAAAACAGAAATCCGGGATTAGACATGCTCTTAAGCGGTGGTAACATAAGACTTGGCATTGCATTAAACGGGAGAGAGCAACAGGGGAGAGCAATTGTTATGGCTGAGAGCATTCGCAGAATAGCAGCTAAATACACACCGTATCCAGTTGCATGCTATCAGGGAAATCCCTTGATTGAAGCTCTGCCGTGCTACACTGAGTACGAAAGCAATGAGATTCTGAAGATGCTGTCCGGGTCTCCTGAGAGGCCGCATCCGGAGGCGGGAAAACAGGAGTGCTCGGAATGGCTCTCCCGGCCGTCTTCAAATTTGTTTATCCCCATGTTACGGCACCATGAACTGGCATCGCTGATAACATCCCTTATTTTGCAGGGATATGAAAAGCGCCGGCCGGTAACCGGACAATATGTCAGCATGCTGCAGCGGGCTTATCATGACAGGATGCAAGGCATGTTGCAGCAGATTTCTGGGACAGAATAAGCGCCTCCCCTATGACGCTGTCTCTTATCGGAGCAAGGGGGCTTGGCAAAAGCCGCGCTCTTGAGCGGATAATTAGCGCCATGTACCCGCAGGTAATACATCACAATTCTCCTGATCTGGGGGCTGTCTTTGATCAGGTGGTGTACCTTAAAGCAGACGTTCCGTCCGGCACTACGGCAAAAGCTCTGTGCATGAGCATTCTCAGCGAGCTCAGCCGGGTAACCGGAAACAGCTATGCTGACGGAATCCCGAAAAATGCCATGCTAGAGAGTTTGCGGGCTCGTCTTGAGTCTCTGTGCGATGCCCATTGCATCGGAGTTATCATTCTGGACGAAGCGCAGAATTTGCTGGGCTCCCGCAGCAGAAAGACAGAGCTGTTTAACTTTATCGTTGAGTTCTCAAACACAATCAATGCGCCGATAATATTTGCGGGAACGCCAAAGATTCTGGAAATATGCCAGCAGGGGATGAGAGTATCCCGCAGGCTTGGAACCATAGGATGCCTGCAATGGGACAGAATGGGTTATCGCGACAGGGATTGGAATGCATTTATCGGGGAATTATGGAAATATAACGTCCTGCCGTCTGAGGTACCATTGATAATTGAGGAAATTGAAGAAACGCTGTATGACCTTTCTCAGGGAATTCCTGACATTCTGGTAAAGCTCTTCATTCTTACCCAGATGCGAACGCTGGCCTCAGCGTCAGATCTGGTCAGACGGGGCAGACCGCCTCTCATGTACCGGGATATTATACTGGCCGTGTATGATGACTAGTTTGGCGATGTAAAGCCCATAACAGAAATCCTGCGATCCAATGACAGCAAACGTATGGCAAAGATTGCCGATTTGTCATGGCACGTCTCCCTCGAGCAGTCCTTCGAGAATGCCATGAAGCTTGAAAGCGTCAAAATCAATGAAAACAGCGCTGATTTTCCGGGTGAAGCGCCAGACCAGAAATTATTGCTTGCCGGCATGACAGAACAGTATCTCCTGTCAATGAAAGTTGCTGTTACCGATGACATACGGGGCCTCATTAAGGAATACCTTGCTGAAAATGACGAGGCAGCTATCCGGGACACGGTTTCGGCGGTGCTTGATTACTTGCACCATTAATCCGGAAATGAGCTAAACGAAAAGCGCCTGTCTGGACTTTTCGTGCGAGCTTATCTCACTCATCTATTTGTCTTAACAGTGTAAATCAGGATGCTGAAAATGGCGCAGATTGAAGGCCTCAGAATACAAAACTATAAGGCTCTGAAAGACATAACGTTAGGGAAGCTCTGGCACACTCATAACGAAAAACCTTTGACCAGGCTAACAGCGCTAATAGGGAAAAACGGCACTGGAAAAAGCTCGGTATTAGATGCTTTGGGATTCATTTCCGATTGTTTAAAAAAGGGAGCGGAAGGGGCTTGTGACGAGAGAGGCGGGTTTGCCAGAATTTTTTCAAAAGGGCAGTCTGTCTTAGAAGGAATGAATTTTGAGATATGCTACAGAGAGAGGCCCCACGAGGCGCCGGTAACCTATGAATTCTCTGTTAGGCTTGATGAACAGCAGCGTCCCTTCATATCCACGGAAATATTAAGGCAAAAGGAAAACGGAAAGGATGACAGGCCTTCCGCTTTTTTGATAATGCATAACGGGGAAGGCATTGTCTGGAAAGGAGCAGCCCCGGGAAAGCTCCCCAATGAGGATGAGAGATCTTTAAAACACTTCATCGCTCAGATTGAATCTGAACATAAGAGTGCCGAAGCCAATGAAACAGAAGTCGTCAGATTAGAAAACAACCGGCAGCTTGCCATAACCGTTTTGGGATTATTCAAACAGCACCCGCGTATCACAAAACTCAGGAAGTTTATTGCAGGCTGGTACCTGAGTGATTTTTCAGCGGATTATGCTCGTTCCCTGCCTGTTGCCGGCAGTCAGAAGCACCTTAATGCCCGTGGTGATAATCTTGCCAATGTAGTTCAGTTTATGCAAAGAGAACGGCCGGACAGATGCGAGAGAATATTGCATAAAATTTCAAAAATGATTCCGGATGTTAATAAGATTGTTACGCAGGTTTCTCCTGATGGCAGATTGCTGCTCGAGTTTTTTGCGCAGGGCTTTGACGAACCTTTTTTTGCTCAGCAGATGTCTGACGGCACATTAAAATTGCTTGCCTATATGCTGCTTCTGGAAGACCCCGAACCCTGTTCATTGGTTTGCATTGAAGCCCCTGAGAATGGGCTGCATCACAAGTTGCTGGAATCATTGGCTCATGAATTTCGCAATTATGCCTCTGACAGAAGGGCCGATTCTCAGGTCTTAATCACAACGCACCAGCCTTTTTTGCTGAATGCTCTCAACACAAATGAGGTGTGGATACTGGAAAAACAGAAAGATGGCTTTTCGAAAGCAGCGAGAGTCAGCAATAATGAGCTTGCAAATAATATGGCACAAGAGGGATTGGCATTAGGGGATCTTTGGTACAGCGGTTATCTTAGCGAGGATTAAACCATAAGCGGTTATCATGCTTAATCATTTCGCTTGAACATATTTCTAACGCATTCCAACGCATTAAATGCGTTAGAACCTTTTTTTAGAAGATGTCATTGTCTTTGCAAACAACCGAAGGAGATGAGTTGTATCTCGGGGGTGAAGACAACGGAGAAATTACCGGGCCGGGGAGGCGAACTTCAGCGGCTATGATTATATTGACGGCCTTCCCCGGGAGCAGACGGATCGGGCCATAGAGATTCTGAATGAAGATCCTCTTATCCGGCCGCGGGATCGGGATTAAGCTTACGGGGGACAAAAGCGGGATTAAGGAGCGAGATCTCTGGCTCCGGCGGCCCCGGGAGGCACAAAAAAACTCCGGAGCGGCAAACTCCGGAGTCTCTGTCGCGGTCAGTCTTTCAAACTGCGCTCTTAATCATCTTCTTCCTGAAACTCTTCTTCTTCGTCCTCATCGCTGTCAGGCTGGGCGTCCGGAGCCGGCTTTCCTTTGCGGGGTTCCCACTTCGGGGCGTTCTTCAGCATCTCCGTGGAGATCACCGCATTGTATTCCATGAAGGTGACCACGCCGTCGCCGTTGAGATCCGACTTAGGCAGGGCGGCTACCACCTTGGCATGCAGATCCTGACATTTTCCGGCATCGGCCAGGAAGCTTTCATATTCCTGCTGGCTGAGCTTCAGATTCCTGTCCTTGTCATAGTGGAACAGCACATCCATAACCGGATTTCCGGGAGGCATGCCCATGCCGGGCTTAAAACCATGGTGCGGGCCGGGGCCGGGATGATGCCCGTGTCTGGGGCCGCGATGCTCGCCGGGCTTGCCATGACGGGGGCCTTTATGTCCGTCCGGCCTTTCATGCTTTCCGCGGCGATCTGCTTCGGGAGGAAGCGGAGGCGGCGGAGGAGGAGGCAGCACCTGAGCCAGCTCGTCCAGAGTGATGAAGCCGTTCTTGTCAGTATCTGCGGTTTTGAAGTCCTTGAGGAGACTCTTCTGCCTGGCGATGTCGGCAGTAAGCTGCTTTACGGCCTCGTTAAGCTCGTCCGGAGACAGGGCTCTGGAATGGTCGGCATCGGCATGGCGGAATGCCCCGTGATAGTCAGCGGCGCAGATGAAGCCGGGGCCGAAGGGGCCCTTGTGTCCGGGGAAACCGGGATGCGCCAGGGCCAGACCGGCAGCGGAGGCGGCAATTACGGCAATAACTGCTAAGGCTGCTTTTTTCATGATGAGCTCCTTTGTTTTGGTTTGCGGAATCGTTTGTTTGCGGAACGGCTGGGTTTCGGGAGGGAAGCCGGGCCTTTCTGATGGTGTTATTGTAACCGTTCCCGGCGTCTGAAATTTATCAATTTTTCAGAAACTGTTGCAAAATGTTTCCCCGGACGAAGTTTTTTCGGGAGGCCGGAGCCCCTTGTATGTAAATGGAGGCGCGGCAAACTTCCGCAAACTTGTGAATAGCGGGGAAGTTTTATTCCTGAAAACGCGGCGTTAATTGTTTCCCGGGCCGGCATGAATTAATATCCTTGGCGAGGACAGCCGGATTATTTCCCCCGGCTTCAGGGGAGGCTGCTGTCAGGAGGGAGCTTACATGAAAAACGAAGATGTCACCGGTTCTCAGAGAATTCTGGACAGGATTGACAAGAATATCCTTTCCGAGCTTCAGAAGGACGGCCGGATTTCAAATGCGGATCTTTCCAAGAGAGTCGGCCTCAGCGCCACCCCCTGTCTGGAGAGAGTGCGCCGGCTGGAGCGGGAGGGCTACATCACGGGATACAAGGCGATTCTGAATCCCGCAAAGCTGGGGGCCGGACTTCTGGTGTTTGTGGAAATCACTCTTAACAAGAACCAGCCGGATGTTTTTGAACAGTTCAACAAGGCGGTGCAGAATCTGCCGGATCTCCAGGAGTGTCATCTGGTGTCGGGAAATTTTGATTATCTATTGAAGGCCCGGGTTTCCGACATGACCGCCTACCGCAAGCTGCTCAGCGATACCATTCTCCGCCTGCCCTGCGTTAACGACACTCATACCTATGTGGTAATGGAGGAGGTTAAATGCACCGCGGACATCATTGTCAAGAGAGGGGAGGGCGTTTCCAAGCCCGCCGGCTGAGTTTTGATACGATACAGAGGGGGACTTTTTCAGGAAGCTCAGGATGCCTGCAGTCCGGAGGATGCCCGGACATCGGATTAAGCTTGCATCATGGCAGTGAGAGAATGCTCCGGAGAAGGGCAACTCCCCCCTGTTTTCCTGAAAACCTTTTTTGTGTTTTGAATGTCGATCTTTTATAATTAGGGCCGTGAAAAATAAGGTGCAAAATCCCCCGTTTTCCGGGGTTTTTCTGTTTGTGTTTAGAGGCTGGTGTAACTTTGTTGGCTGATAGCTATAAACCCAATATGGGACTGAGACGCTTTAAGGAGATAATGTTCATTCTCTGGCTTGGCGTGGTACTGATTATTGCAATTTCCCTGGTGACCTACAACCCCGCTGACAGTCAGCTGGTCAATGATCCCATGGGCAGCGAGAGAATTACCAATTCCATAGGCAAGGTAGGCGCTAAGATTTCTGATGTGCTGTTTGCTCTTTTCGGGTTCTGCGCCTACGGGATCCTGATATTCCTCGTCTATATCGGCTACGCCTTCCTCTGGAGCAACGTCTCCTGGCTGAGAATCCGCTATGACGTTATAGCCATAAGGATCATCGGCTTTACACTTCTTTTGCTCTCCCTGTGCGCTCTGGCTGCCGTGGCGAACATTCCTTTCATGGAGGGACTGGAAACCTCTTTTAATTTCAGCAAGGGCGGTCATCTGGGGCATCTGACCTTCGAGAATGCCAAGCCGCTTCTGGGATATGACGGCGCCGTCATGGTCATGCTTATCCTGTTCATCATGGGCTTTTATCTCTTTACCGACCTCTCCATCATTGTGATCTGCGAGGCAGTGGGAGGCGTGATACTGGCTGTGCTGATGCCCCACACCACTATTAAAAGATTCATTAACTGGCTCCGGGGCGAAAACGCCGACAGAGATGACAGCAAGGAGCTTAATGACGCGCAGGCTGACAACGCTGATTTCGGCATCAAGGTGCTGAAATCCCCTGAGGCGGATCCGGTTCCGGAAAGCAAGGCGGCAGATCCGTCAGCTGATGCCGGCGTGGTGGTCAGAGTTGCTGAAAAAGCGGAATCAGCTTCAGCAGCAGAGGATGTTTCCGCCGCAGCCCGGAAGTCCGAGCCCGCCCCCGAACCGGCGATAAGAGATGCGGACACTCCTGCCGAAAAGCCTGTCAAAGCCGGGAAATCCGCTTTCAGGACAGAGCCGGAGACTCCCGCCGCTCCTGAAAAGGCGCCTTCTGCCATGAGCGGATTTTCTCCGGTGCCGGAATACGGCAGACCCAATCTGGGCGGCGATGCCGAGGAGGATCTCTATATTCCCGGTCTGGGAGCCGCCGATCCTGACAAGGTTCAGGAAAAGGATCCGGAGCCGGCCGTTCCTGAGGATACAGCCGACGATTTATCCGACGGCGCCGGGCCTTCCATCGATTTTGGGGAAATGGAACGTTCCTTTGCCGAAACCGAGCCTGAAGAGGAAAAGGTAATCCCCGCAGTCACCGGACACCGGCACACCAATGTGCTGCCTCCCCGGCCCCGGGTCAGCGACGACGAGGAACTGGTTACGGAGAGCAAGGCGGTTCAAGCTCCGGAAAACCCCGCTGAGAAACCGGCAGAGCCGTTAAGACCGACCGCAGCAGCTGTGAAGGATCCGGCCCCGGCTTCTCCTGCCAAAGCCGATCCGGCGCCGTCTTTTTCGGAAAGTGTAAAAATCCCGGCTCCGGCCCCTTCTGCCGAGCCGCATCAGAAAGCTCAGGATCTGGCTCAGGATACTGACAGCTTGTTTGATCTTGACAGAGATGATATGGCTCCGGCTTCTGCCATGCCTCGGGACAGCGCTTCTGGGTCAGCTCCGCAGTCCTTCGGAGCTCCGGAGAACGCTCTGCGGACGGAGTCTCCTGTTAATACTCCGGTAAGAGCTCCTCAGGAGTCTCAGGCTGCTCCGTCCTGGCCGCAGAATCCCGAGCCGGCCGCTCGGGTATATCCGGATAACCGTTCCGGGGAAGCTTTGCAGCATTCCGGTCAGGATCGTATGAACCGGAATCAGGAGCCTTTGCGTCCGGACAGCCGGGTTTACGAACCGGCTCTTCAGGATCGGACGACCGCATCCCGCGCCGCTGAAAACCGCGCTCCGGATCCGGGTGCTCGTCATCAGGGTTCCTTTGCCGATACCGCTCTTGGGGGCAGGGAACAGTCTTCCGGCCCGGTTTATCAGGACAAGCCCGGTTATCAGGATAACGACAGCCGGAGCTCCATAGCCGATATTTCCGCTCCGGACAGCAGTGACGACGGCTTCAAAGACCCGCAGCCGGACAATTTCAATGTCATTAATTTCAGTGATGTCAGGGAGCAGCGGGAGGCTGAGCTCCGGGGGCCGGATTTTGACACTCCTTTCGGCGATCTCCCCTCGGGGTTCTCTCGCATAGATGAAACAGAGGAAGCTTCCCAGGACAGCGATGACACCGCATCCTCCGGATTCGCACCCGCCTCCGGCTTTGCTCCGGAAAGACCGGTTTATCCTGAAGCCAGAGACTCTGCCAGAGGAGCCCGGGACGAGTTTTCCGGAAATTCCGGTTACCCGGCATCAGAGCCTGCCAGAGAGGATGTCATTACCCGTGTCCGGGATCCGGATATTCCCTCTTCCATCAATTACCATGACGGCTACTATGATGTGGAGGTGCACGGGGAATTCCCGCCGTCTTCCATATTCAAGTCCAGCACCGCAGTCAGCACTGTTGACAGAGCAGATATGGATGAGATGGCGGACAATCTGGATCAGGTGCTTAAGGACTACCGTTTCAAGGCTCATGTGGCCTATGAACCGGTGCTTGACGCAGACGGCAATCAGACCTATGACGCCGAGGGGAATCTCATCACCCAGAAGCTTTATGACTGCGGTCCTATAATTACCCGCTACTATCTGGATCTGGAGCCGGGACAGCCTTCCGGCAAGCTGTTCAAGATCACCACCGACATCGGCCGGGCGCTTCAGGCCGGGGGCGAGATCATGATTCAGTCTCAGATCAGCGGTTCCTCTTACGTGGGCGTGGATATTCCCAACAAGAAGAGACAGACCATCACCATGAGAGAGCTTCTGGAATCGCCGGAGTTTGTGAATTCCAAGGCCGCGCTTCCGGCTATTCTGGGCCGGGACGTGTCCGGCAAGCCCTTTGTCTATGACGTTGCCCAGGCTCCGCACCTCCTGATTGCCGGTACCACCGGTTCCGGTAAGTCCGTGGGCATTAACGTGATTCTGGTTTCCCTCATGATGCGTCATACTCCGGAAACCCTGAGACTGATTCTTATCGATCCGAAGCAGGTGGAATTTGCGGTCTACAAGGATGTGCCTCATCTGCTGACTCCGGTAATCACCGATATGCACAAGGCTCTCAGCGCTCTTAAGTGGGCCTGCGATGAAATGGAACGCCGTTACACCCTCCTGTCTCATTTCGAGGTGCGCAAGCTGGAGGTCTTTAATGAAAAGGTACGCCAGTGGAACAGCGAAGGCCAGCCCCGCAAGGATCCCACCTGGAATCCTCAGGACAGCATGGAGCCCGAGGCCCCGTATATTCAGCCGCTGCCTTTCATCTTTGTGGTGGTGGACGAATTTGCCGATATCATGCTCAGCCTGAAGAAGCAGAAGAGCGAATTTGAAAGCGCGATTTCCCGTATTGCGGCCAAGGCCCGCGCCGTGGGCATTCATCTTCTTCTGGCCACCCAGTCTCCCCGCAAGGAGTTTATTACTGGACAGATCAAGGCCAACCTGCCGACCCAGATCGCCTTCAAGGTAAGAAGCAACATCGAGTCGCAGCTGGTGCTGGGAGTTAAGGGAGCCGAAGGTCTTCTGGGCCGGGGCGACATGCTGGCCAAGCTTAACGGCGATACGGCGGACATCCGCCGGCTGCACGGCGCCTTTGCCTCCGATGATGAAATCAACATGTTCACCGAAGCCTGGCGGGCCAGAGGCAAGCCGGAGTACGTGGACAAGGTTACCGAGATGTTCGTGGAACAGGATGCGGACGCCGTGGATATCCCCAGCGGCGGAAACTCTCTGGAAAATGATCCTCTGTATGCCAAGATCGTGGACTTCTGCCGGGATCTCAAGCTTCGGAACAAGGGCGTAAGCATTTCCCTGATTCAGCGGCAGTTCAGCATCGGCTACAACCGCGCGGCTAATTTCGTAACTGCTCTGGAGCAGAACGGAGTGGTATCTCCGGCTACCGGCGGCAACGGCTCCCGGGACATTCTGATAGACTGATGTTCTGACCGAATAAAGCGTAATCTTAAGACCCTCCGGCATAATTTCCCGGGGGGTTTTTTAATGCGTCAAGGAGTCTTGGGGGGCCCCCGATCTGTTTCCCCCCAGGAGTCTCCTGTTTTACGGATCAGGGAGGTCTGCAGCGGTTCACGGAAGCAATCATCTCAGCCCCCAGGTTTCGCACCTGCTAATTTGAAAACAGGCAAGTCTGCAAAGCCAGTCTCCATAAGGCTTTGCGGGAAAAAAAACAACGTTGCAACTCGAAAATGGCGGATCACCTGTCCTTCACGCTGACCCCCCAAGTTTCGCACCCGCTAATTTGAAAACAGGCAAGTCTGCAAAGCCAGTCTCCATAAGGCTTTGCGGGAAA
>NZ_JBGVBR010000117.1:0-2229 GCF_045225735.1 Succinimonas sp.
CAAAGGCCTGCGAAATGGCTTTAAGAAACCTTCGCAGCGTCGCAAGATCGTTTTTTGCCTCCATACCGCTGAAATCATAGGTATCGCTGAACACTGACCAGCTCAGGTTCCGTTTCTGAAAAATGTACTTCGCAAACAGTCTCCGGAAATATTCATTGGGCACCCGGAGATGATCCCGGGCCATGTTTTTTACCCGGGCCTTTTTCATTTCGTCCGCTGCGGCCAGGGTAAGAAAACCCAGATGATAAAGGATGGAAAGACCTTCGTCCTTGCTGAGCTCGGCATGCTCATGAGATACCTTCACGGAACCGGGAAACTCAAAGGGGATCAGCCGGTTTCGGGTAATGGCGCTTATTATCCTCTCGCGATCCTGTTCTTGTATCAGATCCAGATATCCCGACAGTTTAACGTAATCAATATCATTGACGGACGAAATATTAAGTTCCGGAATGTTATATCTCCCGTCAATCAGATTGCTGACAAAACCAAGGCACAATGCGGCGTTACTGACTCCTTCAGAGCAGAATTTGTCAAAACGATACCCGTCATATCTTTCCGTAATAATGTCTGAGAGAACTTCCGGAGAATAGGAACACTTCTCAAAGTCAACTGTTTCCCGGAGGAGATCAAGAATTTCGCTCCGGGTAAAACCGGCGAGACTGTTAAGAGACGGCTTATCGGAAATGCTCCGGAAAACAAAACCGGACACGGCGGTATCCATGGTCACCGGAAGAACACCGGTTACGAAAATCCGTTCAATAACCTCTGACTGATTAAAATTACGGAGTACTCCGTAAAATGCTCCGATATCCCCTTCCTTTCTGGCAAGATCCGCAAACACACCAGGATCTCGGCTCAGGATATCATTGGTGAAATTATCGTACTCATCAATAATCACCATTAATTTAGATGAATCAAGCTCGTCTGATACGGAGTCTAAAAAATCAGACAGTACATCAGCAGCTGATACAAATCTTTCAGTGTCAGAATAATATCGATCAACGGCAGAAGTAAAAGAATAAGAATTGCATAACTGTACTTTATGAGAAAATAATTCAGGATAATTCCGGCAAAAAGATTTTATTCCGCGAATGGTTTGCCTTCTAAAAAATTTCATTGTTGTTGTAATGTCAATATTGCTCTGCACTCCTGAAAAATCAAACTTTAAAACATTGTAGGAATTTTTTAAAGGCGTGGGGTGAGAAGCAATCCAGGTTGTCTTAAAAAGTTCATCAAACTTTGAAGCCATGGCCTTATCGTAATAATACCGCATAATTTCGGTAAACATGGTTTTGCCGAACCTCCGGGGTCTTAAAAACATGGAAACCATTACTCCGGTATCTTCATATCTTTTTATATATTCAGTTTTGTCTATATAAACATAATCATTTCTGATAATAGTTTCAAATAGTGAAAATGATTCCGGTATTTGTTTCATAATACACCTCGTAAAAGATTTTCAAAAAATTCATGAGCAAAGCTTTAATTCCGGATCTTACATCCATGATGAACAGCTACGCGAAGATATTTTTCCAGATTTTTGCATCTTCTGCCGTATTTCAAGTTGTTTCATAAGAGATCTGTTCCGGGAGTTCTCATAACAGGGCGGTGGCTCCGGTTATCACTTTGCAGCATATATTCAGGATGTGGTTTACTCCGCTCCGGTATCCTGCGGGGCTGCCCGTTCTCCCGGAGCCGCCGTGTCAGAAGGAGCTTCGGCCAGCTTTGCCTGAGCAAGCTTCCGGTACTGGCAGCTCCGGGGATTCATAAAGGGATTCCCCCGGGGATCTCTCATGGCGCAGCCCTTGGTTCCGTAGCTCCGGGCCATGCGGCAGTCCCCGGCCTAAAAAAGCCGCAGGCTAAATCGCTGCCGAGGTCGCAGCCCGTCATCAGGATCCCGGTGATAATCCTTTCTTCATCCTTAAGATCCCGCGTGCGGCCGTCCCGGCGGTTTTCCGCAATCGGGCGGCAGACCGGGAGATCCTTCATAGCGCTGCCCTTCTTAAAATACTCTTCCGCAGTCTTCCGGGCTTCAGGCATTTAATTCATGATCTCCCCGTACTCCAGAGCCAGGAATCCCCGCATAATGCAGGAAAAGGCATAGCCCTGCTTGCAGCTCATTTCCGCCTCGGTAAAGGCATGGAGATATACGCGCATCTTCCGCACCCGGAAAAGAACCGACAGTCGCTGTTTTCCATGGGAGGTCGTCTTCTTTCAGCCTGCTCCCGT
>NZ_JBGVBR010000118.1:0-2644 GCF_045225735.1 Succinimonas sp.
TCCAGGAAGCGGGACTTGGTCATGGTGTTGGAATGAAGCTCGAGACAGAAGGGAGCCAGCCCCAGCTTGGTAAGCCGATCCTGCACCACCTCCAGAGCCGCCATTTTCGCAGCCACAAACAGCACCTTTTTCTTAGCTTCCAGAGCAGACGCAATAATGTTGGTAATGGTCTGGGACTTTCCGGTGCCCGGAGGCCCCTCCAGCACAAAGCTTTTGCCGGACATGGCCGCCATCACCGCATCGAGCTGGCTGGAATCCGCCTGAATGGGCTGACAGATCTTCCCGAAGGGTACCCGGGCGTCCACGGTCTCAGGCACCTCCTCCGGGCCGAACTGCGGGAGGCCGGCGCATTTCCCGTCGGCCAGAGAGGCATACACGGGACTCCGGCTCCGGAGCATCTCGCTGTTATTGCTGAGATCCTGCCACATGACGAATTTCCGGAAGGAAAAGTTTCCGAGGCAGACGGTCTTCAGGATCTTCCAGCCCGGGGGCAGCACTCTGAGAATCATGTCCTTGACTTCATCCACCGCCACCCCGAATTCATCCAGAGGAAGCTTGCTCAGGGAGGCCCGGAGATCAATGCCGAAGAGCTGTCTCATAAGCTCGATCAGGGAATAATTGACCATGAGCTCCTCGTCCCGCACCCTAATGGCGTAGTTATCTCCCCGGCTTTCCTTTTTGATGTCCACGGGCAGGAGGAACAGCGGGGCTTCATGCTGCTTTTTCGCGGCGGTGTCGTCCTGCCAGAGCACGCTGAAAAGGGAGAGAAAGAGGGAATTCGCGCCGTTCTCGTCATTTGAGGATTTGGCCTCGGAAGCCAGCTTTTTAAGCACCTGCTCCAGGGATTTCCGGGTCTCGTTCTTCACAAAGAGCATCCCCCGGTCCGTAAGGGCCTTGATCACTATGTCATTAAGATCGGCGGAAAGCTCCATGGTTTCAGGATTCATGTCCTTGTTAAAGATTTCCGCATTGACATCGGGCACGGGCACCAGCTTGAAGAACTTCTGATCATGCTCCCGGAACACGTCCTCCAGCTTATCGGGATCGCTCATGTAGAGCCGGACCACGGCTCCCGCTGAGGTCTTCATGTTCAAAAGGCGGTTCCGGGTGGTAAGGTCAAGAAGCTTGTTCTCCCAGATCTGCTCCCGGGTTACCGGCCCGCCCTGCTGCAGCATGGCCATGCTGTTTTTCACGGCCACGCTGCCGGATTCCGCGCTGAGATCCCGGACAAAGCGGGGATCCTCGGTCAGCACCAATGCTCCCGCGGCGTCCCGGGATACCTCCGGGAGCGGCTTTATGCGGCGCTCCCGGCACACGGCCACGGCCACGCACCCCTGAAAAGTCTTCTCGGCGAAGTTCTTGCCGGCGGCATCCGCAGCCTGATTAAAGAGGACGTCCTGAGACAGGCAGGTGGTTTCCACCATGAGAATATCCTGTCTTTCCCGGGCCCGGTACACCAGATCCCGATCCGTCACCACGGGATCATGAAACACCGGTTCCTCGGTAAGCTCCACTCCGGCAAAGGCATGTCCGTCCACCAGGAATAACAGCGGGCGAAGTCCCGCATGCTCCAGAAGGGAGGCATAAAAACAGGTGGTGTCCAGACAGGTGCCGGCCTTTTCATTTATGATCTGGGTAACCGAGCGCACCCGCTGTCCCTCAAAGGAGGCCGGCGGCATGCGGTAGGAGAGCCCCAGCTCCCGGGCGGCGGTGTAGAGGGCCTCGGCCTGCAGGGCCACATACTGAGGATCCTGGGACTGATAGCCGTTAAACCCCGGAAATGACCGGGAGGCATAGCGTTCATCCCGGGACAGAATGCCCTTGAGGATCTCCTGCGCTCTCCCCATAAGAGCGGTTACGGGCGGGGAATTCGGAGTTACAAAGGCCGCCAGAAGCTCCTGATTCATGTTCCACTGATTGTAGGGGGTGATCTCCAGAGGCTCAGAGGCCCAGGCAATAAGCTCGCCGAAGCTGTTTACCACCGTAACCTCCACGGAGGTGGTCACCGTCTCCGTAAGCTCGGCGAACTTCGCTACCTTAAGCCGGAGATCCGCAAGCCTCCCGGATACGGAGATCCGGGAGCCCCGCTGCAAAACATCGGCCTTGATCTCCATTGGCTCAAACACCTCGTAATCGCAGGAGATCTGAATGGTGATGTCCTCAAAATCCCGCTCCGGACTGAAAAAGCGGATATCGGAAATCAGGGGAAAGCCGGCCTGATAAAGAGCCAGGTTCAGGTAGCGGCGGGAAATAATCTCGATTTCAATGTTGCGATTTTCCGGAGATGCGGAATTGCTTCCGGAGGCGTTCCCGCCTTTGCTGTCATGGCGGTCGCTTGGCATATTGTTTTCATCCATGGTGGTGTCTCTCCCCTCCCGGGAGCTCCCGTAAAGTAGTTGACTGTTAAATTCGGCATGGCAGTTTCCGGGGCGGTCAGGGCTGATCCCGTATCTTCGGCCGTCTGCCAGAATGGCCTGATTGACCGCCTCCGTAAGTTTCCGGCGGGATGCCGCAGGATCACGGTACCATGCGCGATCCATCCGGAAAAATTTCCAGCCCCGCTCCTCCAGACGCTCCTGCCGGTAAATATCATTATCCCGATCCGCGGGCTTCGTATGATACGCCTGACCGTCATATTCAATGG
>NZ_JBGVBR010000119.1:0-4703 GCF_045225735.1 Succinimonas sp.
AGGAGTGCTGATAGGCAGCGTCATGGCGAAGCTCATGGCCAGAGCCATGATTATCAGGCAGTGAGACATGTGCATGCCGGTATCGGCGTTGGCCAGCACCGCTACGGCGATGGGGATCATCAGGTTGGCTGCGGCGGTGTTGGAGATAAAGTTTGACAGCGCCCAGCCGATGGTGGCCAAAACGGCGATGATCATAAAGCCGCTGAACTGCGAGTAGTCTACCATGTGAGCCAGCTTGTCAGCCAGACCGGTTACGCCCAGAGCATTGCCGATGGCGATACCGCCGGCGATGAGCCAGATAACGTCCCAGTTCATGCGCTTGATGTCGCCGGTTTCCAGAATGCCGGTAGCGGTGTAGCCCATGAGCGGAACCAGAGCAATGATGTAGCTGTTGATGCCGTGGAGCTTTTCGGTCATCCACAGGAGGATGGTAAGTCCGAAAATCACATAAACCACAATGGATTTCCAGTCCTTCTCGAATTTGGAATCAATGGTGAGCTTGATTTCGGAGATGCGGAAGGGGAACATGAAGTGCAGCACCAGCCAGGCTGCCATAATGCAGATTATGGCCAGCGGGAAGCAGATTATCATCCAGTTCAGGAAGCTGATGGAGTTTTCGCCGGTAAGAAAGCTCAGAGCGATGGCATTGGGAGGAGTGCCCACCGGGGTGGCAATGCCGCCGATGTTGGCAGCAAAGGGCACAGCCAGTACCAGCGCCTTGATGCCGGGATCCTTCTTGTCAACAGTTGCCAGCACCGGAGCGATCATGGCCAGCATCATAACGGTGGTGGCGGTGTTGCTCATGAACATGGCGAAGCAGCCGGTGATGCACATGATGCCCATGGTGACCAGACCCGGACGCTTGCCGAAGGGCTTCAGCAGAATCTTGGCCAGATTGATGTCCAGCTTGTACTTGGTGGCGGCAATAGCCAGGGCAAAACCGCCGATAAAGAGTATCAGCACCGGAGAACTGAAGCTGTTCAGCACCTGCTGGTACTTCATGACGTGGCTGGGGTCTGTGGCTTTAAGATATTCCCGCACCGGGGTAAGACCGCCGTCCGAGATAAAGATACAGAGAGAGCCGATAATGGTAAGGGAGGTGGCATATACCGGCATGGGCTCCAGAATCCAGAGCAGAGCCGCTCCCACAAATATCACCAGAGTGATCTGCTGCACAGCCGTAAGAGGCAGAGTTTCCGGCATGATGGCGGGCAGAAAATAGGTGAAAGCACAGATAAGGGCGATAACAAACAGCTTTATGATGTTTGCCTTCAGCCCGGAATCTGAAGCCGGTGCGGCATCAGTATTTCCTGAAGGGGCATTTGAGCCGCTTCCCGGAGATGAGGGTGCGTTAGTCATAACTTTCTTCCTGTTATAGAGTTATTAGAAAATTTTCCGGCTGTAATTGTAGTCATCCTCGCTGAAAATGGTTTCTAAATGATGATTGACGTGAGCAATATTGTGACTTTATCCCGAAAATGTTACCTCTGAGCGGTATTTTGCGGGGAAATCCGGTGGCAGACAGTCAGAAATGACAGCTAAAATGACAGGCAAAGGAGCAAATCTGATCAGGATACGGGGCGGAAAATATCCTTGATTCATGCCCGCGGACAGCCGGGAATTTAGTTTGAAAGCGTGACAGGAGGAGATCATGAGGGGCTGTCTGGCATTAGTTGGGATGGTCGCTTTCTTTTGCGCCTGCGGCGGCATGCTCATTTTCCAGAAAATCATGCCGAACAATGAAGACAGCAGCTGCATAGGCTGCTGCGGCGGAGCGGTATTCGGGGTTATCCTCTGTATGGTCGTTACATTTTGGCTGTTCTGGCTGGCGGGCAAATAAAGGCTTCAGAGCTTTTTCTGATTTGGTGACCGTCTTTTCCGGAGCGTCGGATATCCGGGAAATTGCGTTTAACAGCGTTACAAGAGGAGATGAGTATGTGGTTAGTATGGGGGTTAATAGGATGGGTTGCCTTTTGGGCCTACGGCTGCATGCTTCTTTTTTCAATACTCATGCCGAACCGGAAAAACAGCGGCTGGATTGGCTGCGGTTGCGGCGCGTTGTTCGGGATTAGCTTTTTAGCAGCCGTCGCGGCGTTTCTGACATGGGGGTGATAAAGGTTTCAGATCTGTGCCGGCACTGCCTGTAAGCAGGTCGGGACATTTCTTCATGTTTTTTGCAGCCGTCATGTTCCGTCCGCAGTTCCGGATTTCTCCTCAAGAGATATTTAACCCCGCGCTGCTATTCCGGAGTCTCTTGTAACGATCTCTTCCGTATCTTCCTGAAAATGTTACCAGCGGCTTAAAATCTTATCCGAAAGAGCCTGTTTTGCGGGGTTTTTGAACTTGCCTAGCTTTTTGATGCCGGGGGTGATGGTAGAATCTCATAAGGCTGGTTCGGTTCCGGCGGGGCTTTTAATTCTCTCTTTCCGTTTCCGGGACAGCGCAAACTACTCAGACTTAAGCAGGACATTTTTATGCTGATTGCGGAATTTATTTTCATGCTGCTGATGCTTTACATCGGCAGCAGATTCGGGGGTATCGGCCTGGGGCTGGTCTCCGGAATCGGACTTATGGTGGAGGTGTTCATCCTGAGAATGCCGGTAGGGCATGCTCCGGTGGATGTAATGCTGATTATTCTGGCGGTGGTAGGCTGCGCCGCCGTGCTAGAGGCCTCCGGCGGACTCAAGTTCATGCTGCAGATCGCTGAGAGGATTCTGAGGAAGCATCCCAAGGGCATTACCTTCCTGGGCCCCTTAGTGACCTTCCTCCTCAGCGTGATGCTGGGCACCGGCCATGCCGTATACACCATTATGCCTATTATCGGAGACATCGCCCTTAAGAACAGAATCCGTCCGGAACGCCCCATGGCCGCGGCTTCAGTGGCTTCCCAGCTGGCTCTTACCGGATCTCCCATATCAGCGGTGGTGGCCTGCTATCTGGGCAAGGACGTTATGCAGATCCCGGGACTTGAGAACATCACTCTCGTGGATATCCTGATGGTTACCTTCCCGGCTACGCTTATGGGCGTTATTGCCATGTCCATATACTCCAATTTCCGCGGCAAGGAGCTCATGGATGATCCGGATTTCAAAAAGAAACTGGATGATCCGGATTTCCGGGAGCAGCTGAAGGCAACCAGCCAGACCACCCTTAACGAGAAGCTGCCCCGGGAAGCCGCAATATCGGTGGGCATCTTCCTGCTGGCTCTGGTGCTCATCTTTATCATTGCCGTATTCCCTTCTATCAGAACCATCGGGGAAGGAGCCAAGCCCATTTCCATGGGAGTGGTAATTCAGATGGTAATGCTGGCCTTCGGAGCCCTTATCGTCATTGTCGCCAAAACTCCGGTAGCCAAGGTTCCCAATGGCGTGGTATTCAAATCCGGTATGACGGCGTGCGTGGCGATTTTCGGAATAGCATGGATGTCCGAT
This sequence comes from Succinimonas sp., assembly GCF_045225735.1. Taxonomy (NCBI): domain Bacteria; kingdom Pseudomonadati; phylum Pseudomonadota; class Gammaproteobacteria; order Aeromonadales; family Succinivibrionaceae; genus Succinimonas; species Succinimonas sp. Next base: position 3,432 of record NZ_JBGVBR010000119.1, read on the forward strand.
ACCTATTTCGCCTATGCCATGCCTTCCTTCAAGGCGGCCATTACCGACATGGTTAACAATTACCCGTGGACCTTTGCGCTGGCTCTTTTTGCGGTATCCGTGGTGGTCAATTCCCAGGCGGCAACTGCCAAGATCCTGCTTCCGGTAGCCGTAGCCATCGGACTTCCGGCTCCGGTGCTTATCGGCCTGATGCCGGCCACCTATGCCTACTTCTTTATTCCGAACTATCCTTCGGACATCGCCACGGTGAACTTCGATGTTTCCGGAACCACCAAGATCGGCAAGTGGTACTTTAACCACTCCTTCATGGTTCCCGGTCTTATCGGGGTGTTCGTAGCCTGTCTGGTTGGTCTGCTTCTGGCGAAGCTCTTCATTTAGCCGCCGGAAAGAGCGGATACAGAGAGCGCGGTTTCCTTACGGGGCTGCGTTTTTTTGTGGGAGGGCCTATGGGCCGGATGTTCGGCAAATATGGGGAAATGACCCAAACACGACATCTGGCGGTTAAGGCTGGAAGGGGCAGCGCAGGAGTAGCAGGGGCGCAGTTTGCGTGGAACCTGCTCTTGACTTTAATAATTAAATCAAAAAATCAGAGAATGTTTAACATGATTCTATTAAATCGTTATAGAAATTTGCTTTATTTCCATAATAATCAATAATAACAAACAATGAAGAATTTAAAACGCTTAACGAGCTTTCACTGCATACGAGAAGATGCTGTTGTTTTATGATTGATGTGGAAGTTGACAAATTCTGATAATCAGAATAAACAAGATCGTGTAAACATCTGTTTTTAAGTTCATTGTATAGCAATATTAATTTTGCTAAATGAAGTCTTATTAAATTATCAAAATCGTTAGCCTTGTAATTATCAATCCTAACTCCTGCAAGTCGTTTCTTAGATGCCAGTGATTTGAAGTCTTTAATACATTCAATTTTAATTTTTGCATCAAGAAAGTCTCGATCATCAAAGCAGTTACAATATCTGAAAGATTCCATCATTGGATAGTTAATGTACAGCCTCCCAACCGAAGGATCTGTCTCATTGGTAAAATATTCTGCCATCTCCGTTAGTATGGTTATATTGCAGTCAACAACATCTTTGACGTTATGTTCTGTTCCTCTTTTATTGAAAGGCAAATTGTGCAAATCACTGTCAAATATCAAATAAACATAAGTAAAATTCTGATCAAGGTTTACACTTTTATCATCCGAAAGTTCCTTTAAGACATCTTTTACATCGCACAGAAAATCATAATGTTTCATTCTTGAATA
>NZ_JBGVBR010000120.1:0-2226 GCF_045225735.1 Succinimonas sp.
TCAGCATTGGTCATCACGCCGTCACCGTTTTGATCCTTATATTTGAAGTCACCCGGTTGACAACCGAACTTAGCAGCTTCAGTTTCCTCGCCAAGTTGCCATACACCTACTCTTTCATATTCCCAAATCTGATCTGGGTCATGGCCAATGAACCACTTATTATCTGGGTCATCCTTTTCTTTCTGACCAATCAACTTTCCATTATCATCGAAAATGTCTTCCATATCACCGTACAACTTCTTTAATGTACGTCTGTTCATTGAGAATGTCAACGCCTAAGTTCAAGATAGAAGTGCAATTTCCAGGTAGAGGCGAAGCCAAGACTAATACCTGAAAAACACCGAGGGGTTTGGGGGCGAGCAGCCCCCAAGAGAGGAGAAAGGGAGCTGATTTCAATCTGGCAATGCAAAAAACAATAATGGGAGACCGGAATCTCCCAGAGATTAATTAACTTTGCATTGCTTATGTACAAACAACTAACCTCGGAGCAAAGGTACACAATTTCCGTGTTACTGCAAAGGAAATGCTCAAGAAAGTCAATCGCGGAAGCGATAGGTGTCCATCCTTCCACTGTCACACGTGAGTTGAAGCGCAACTCAAGCCAGCGTGGGGTGTACAAATGGGACTGGGCACAGAAGAGGGCTGACAAGCGCAGCAGGCGTCAGCCGGGTAACCGTGCCATCAGCAAGGCTGTATGGGGCGAAGTCAGGCACCATCTTGTGGATGACCAGTGGTCTCCAGAGCAGATATCCGGCTATCTGGCAAGAGACGGGATAAGGATATCCCATGAGACCATCTACAAGTGGATCAGGCAGGACAAGCGCGACAGGGGAACCCTGTACAAGCACCTAAGGCACAGACTCAAGCACCGCAGCAGGCCAGTGGGGGCAAAACGGGTAAACATCCCCGACAGGGTCAGCATACACGAGCGGCCCGCAGAGGCGGACGGCAGGAGGTTCGGTGACCTGGAAATGGACACCATAGTCGGGCCGAACAACCAGCATGCAATAGTCACCGTCATAGAGAGGAATACCAACAGGCTGTTCATGGAGAAGCTCAAGTATGGAAAGGACGCGGAGCAGCTTGCCCGTACAGTAATCGCCATGCTCAGCCCTTTCAAAGACAGCATACTGTCCATAACGACAGACAACGGAACGGAGTTCACATGCCATAAGATGATAACAGAGGCTCTCGGTGCACAGGTGTACTTCGCAGACCCGTACTCATCATGGCAGAAGGGAGCCATAGAGAATGCCAACGGACTGATACGTCAATACATCCCAAAGGGCATGCCGTTCTCGGAACTTGACGAAGAGAACATAGGGGAAATAGCAGACAAGATAAATGCAAGACCAAGGAAAAAGCTCGGATTCGAGACGCCAATGGCCTGTTTTGAAGAAAAATTCAAAAAGTGTCACTCAAATATCAAATAAGAATAGTAACTTTGCACACAAAACGGAAAAGAAGATGAAGAAATACAATTACGACAGACTCAAGGATGCCTACCGGCAGTTCAGCGCAGCTGAGACCGAATATATGAAGGCATGCGATCAAGATGACGAGCAGAACCAATGGGAAAAGGAAGAAATCCTAAACGCCTGCACAGACATCCTCACCGTCACTGTGAAGGATATCCTAGAGGATGAAGAGGACTTCATACAATAGAAAGTGCGATTGCACTTGCCAGTTGAATTCGCGTAGACCTAACAAAAGTTAAATACGTTAAATCCGCTCCCGTTTTTACACATTCTAAAGCCGTCAATCCACTTTTCTACCGTTTAACGTGTAAGCAATTGATTATCAGTGTTTAATATATTCATGGGTTGCTTTGGCCTTACAACTGTAACTTCCTATATTAAAGAGCCATTTGCTATCAATTACGATGTCTTTAAAAATTCTGTTGATAATACATTTACTACTGCCACTCTTATTGTCCCTGCCGGTACAAAGGCAAAGTATCTGGCTACTGACGGCTGGAAGAATTTCACAAAGATTGAAGAAATGGAGGTCTCGGAGATTTCTGGCGACGTCAACGGCGACAATACTGTCAATACAAAAGATGTTGCAGTGATTGCCAATATAATAGTCCGTGGTAGTTATGATGAAGCTGCCGACGTAAACAAAGACGGTAAGGTGGACATTGCCGACATCATCCAGATTGTGAATCAGATACAATCCACTTCGACATCAGAATGACTCTTTTAGAGTAAAATGACTTATAATGGA
>NZ_JBGVBR010000121.1:0-2382 GCF_045225735.1 Succinimonas sp.
AACTTCCGGATGATCCAGGAAGGTTCTGAACTCGTCTTTGCTGTTCATGAAGTAGGTGACAGCCTTGGTGTAGAACCTGTTTGAAACGTTGACGAATTTCTTCGCCGATTCATCATACTTGGTTGCCTGGTATTCCTTGTAAAGATAAACCATTCCCCGCTCAATTACATCGGCCCAGCGAGCTTCGTACATCTGTCTGTGAGCTTTCAGGAGAGCGTAGTAATCCTTTTGCTGCTCCTCGTTTTCCGGAAGCGGATGCTCATCCCGGAACTCTCTTTCACATGCGGCAATCATCGAATAAGCCGTCATTACGACATATATGACCGCGGCATCGTTCAGTTTTGGCGCTGACAGCCCGTCCTTAAGCTTCTGAACCGATTGGTCGTAGGTATCTTTAAAATAGATTGATGACGGGTTGGCCATAACGGTCAGCAGCGGTCTTTTCAGGTGGTCGAGGCACCGCTGAATCAGAACTTCCTCTCCGAATACCTCGCTGAGGAATTCCTCGCTGTAAGTTGCGCAGCGGTCTGCGGTAATCAATTTGAACGTAAACCCCTTAAGGCTCTTTTCGAAATCTTCCCGGGATCTTCCGCTCATGGCCTTGAAGAGCATCAGTCTTTTGCCGGGAGTTGCGGCCTGCGGGCACGTAATTCCCATAATGAAGGCTTTTGTCTTTTCCTTGTTTTTAAAGTTCGTGTTGACGCTTACGGGAGTTTCGTCAAGGTTGCCGGACTTTGCAAGCCGGATATGCTCTTCTATAACCCTGGCAATCGGGGCCAGGATAATCTCCGTATAGGCCGTGAAATTGTTATAGATTGTATTGTGCCCCAGCGACAGATACCTGGCGGCAACGGCTGTCAGCGTGTTTACCGGTATTCCGCCGTACATCAGATTGGACAGGCTGGCAAGCGTTAAAAGATTGATGTTATAACCGGGGGCGGCAGCGGTAATGGCGGCGTCTATGATACGGGGGGTAAAAATCTTATGACAATCCGGACAATAGAGCATTTCCGGATAGGCTGAAACAAGATGCACAAACTCTTCTGAGTTAATAACCATGCTAAGCAGACCGAGTACCTGGATCATTTCTCCCGCAGGATTAAGTATCTCAAGAGGCGTTTTGCACTCCGGACACACTGACGGCAGGTTCTCCTTGCTGTCCTTCGGCGAAGGAGCTCTCTCTGCCTTGCGGGCATATTTTCTGTCTTTGGTTCCGTTCGGGCGCGGGTTCGCCGAGTTTTTCTCCTTGATATAGCGCTTTACGAGTTTGAAGAATCTGCGACTGAAATTACCGCAGCATTGGCACATGGCTATAATAAAGTTCTTTGTATTATCATCCAGATCATCGCGCTCCGCCAGTTTTTCGAATACGGCGATATTCTCCGGATTAAACAGACTGGAAACGGCCAGCATCCTCCTGGTATTGGGATCCTTCGTGCTGTCATACCAGAATTTGTTTACTGTTTCTATTCCATCAAAGCCGTTCTCGCATAATTTCAGCATTTCCGCAATAGCCGCATACAGCGCATTTTTGACTAATTTCTTTTTCGGATCCTGACCGGCGGTCTTTGTCTGTTGTTTCTGCGATGCCGGCTCAGGCTTGTCTGACTTTTCTTCCGCCGTTTGTGTTTGCCCCCGATCCTGCGGCTCAGAAGAATCAGTCTGCGGAACGTTTTCTGTTACGGGATCAGGCTGCTGATTGGCCTCTGCGGCGGGAGCGGGATGTTCAGATGCGGCGGTATCTGTTTCGGCAGTAAGACTCTCATGAAGTTTTTCTAACGCTTTGCCCAGAGAGGCTTCGTCAATTTTCTCGCTGCCGTTTCCATACCCCTTGGAATGAGGACCGTCGTCGAACCTCCTAATGTGTTCTGCGTAACCGGTAAGCCACGTGACGAGATGGCCGTTTATATCATTAATGATTGCGGCAACATCCTTATGAGCCAGCGGATCATCGTTAAATCCTTCTTTCTTTGCCGTATTCAGGATTTCGGCAATGGTTTTGGGCCAGGCGCAGACTGTGTTTTGTATAAAATCCACGGATTTTTTCAGGGGTTCGTATTCCTTTTTCAGGGTTTCCACCTGCTGAGCCAGGGATTCCTTATCCTGAGTCAAAGACTGTTTTTCCTGAGTAAGAGACTGGTTTTCCTGAGCAAGAGATTCCACCTTTTGCGTCAGAGAGTTCTTCTCCCGGGCCAGAGCATCGCGTTCCTGCTCCGCGAGGGCCAGCCTTGCCCGCAGCTCTGCTATCTCTGAAGAGCAAGACTCTCCGGAATTGTTTTCCGAACCGTCTTTCTTCCCGAATATCCTGTTAAAGAGAACCATGCCTCTGTCTCCGCTGATGACTGAAGATGTCATGTCATAATTGTAAAGGCAGAGGGAAGA
>NZ_JBGVBR010000122.1:0-2004 GCF_045225735.1 Succinimonas sp.
CCTTCAGGAATTCAAGAAGATTCCGGGCACTCTGAAGGCTCGTATCCTGCTGTAAGGACTGGTTGTTCCGGAATCCTGAACGGTTCCGGAATTAAGAATCGATCTCAATTTCAGGCCGGCGTTTGTCCGGCCTTTTTGATTTCGTCGCAGGTACGGCGCTATTATTTACCAGAGGAGAGGGACTGTCTTTAATGTTAATCTTCGGAGGTTCTGAGCAAGAAATCGCGATGAACATAATTCTGACCTCAGCTGCCATCAATGCCGCGGGGAAGGGGCAGAGCTCCTATTGCAAGTTTCTCTCTGCAGCGGACTGCGGTGATGGCGGAGATCCGGAAGCCGGAATCCATCTGTCCCAAAGCGCTCTCTATATGTTTTTCACCATCAGAGAGCTTCGGGAGTGTTTCCGCCGGCCTGTCATCAGCAAAGATATTCCGATGCTTTGGCAGAGAACCATTAAGGCCTTCGGCAGGATTACCTGGGATGAACGCCGGAAGGATCTCTGTTTCCGCATATGCGGCTCAGGGGTGCCGTTTTTAAGACCGGAATATACCGGAGCTCTTCTCGTGATGGTAAAGGATGCTGACGGTGTTTTTGAAAATTTCGTCTTCAATACTGATGATGAAATTCAGGAATTTCTGGGAACCTTCGGCATGACTCCGGCAGAGACCGGAAGACCCATTAAGATGATCTGAGCATGAGCCCCGGATAACTTTAACGGGTCTAATTTGGCTGAGCGAGGAAGATTCAGGTTGGCAGACATCAAATCAAAGGAAGCCCGTAGCTACAACATGAGCCGGGTACGCTCCAAGGACACCGAGCCTGAGGTCTATCTCAGAAAGAAGCTTTTTGCCCGGGGGTACCGCTACCGGAAATACACCTCAGACCTTCCCGGTCATCCGGATCTCTGGTTTGCCAAGTACAATGCGGTGGTGTTTATTCACGGCTGTTTCTGGCATCGCCATCATGGCTGCCGCAAGGCCACCACTCCATCAAGCAATACTGAATACTGGGACGCCAAATTCATTCGGAACATGAGACGGGATCAGGAAGTTAAGAATCAGCTTTCCATGAAGCATATCCGGCAGCTGGTGATCTGGGAATGCGTCGTCAGAAAAATGATGAAGTCCCCGGAGGCTGAAGCTCTTTACTTGAAACGGGTGGAAGATTTTTTGAAGTCTGGGACTGGCTTTGCGGAGATATGAAATCTCCGGGACTCGGAATAATGCCAGTCCGATAAGCTTTGTACAGCCCGCTATATGGAGGAATCAGGAATAGTCCACTTGTAATCTATCACCGCTCTTCACAATATGCCGTTACGATTCTGCATGGCAGAACGGTACTCCTTCAGCGATTATATCTCCAAATCACCTTATTGCCCGGACACATCTTTGTTTCCGGGCGTTTTTTTTCCGGTCAATGGCTATTTGCTAACTCTGTAATGCGTATATTTAACATACCCTGTTTTTGTTAACAATGTAATAGTTTTACATACTTGATTTGACATAGAGTAATTTATTCTGTTTACTAATGCTTGTTTAAACAAGATCCTTGAGAGGCTCCTATATGTCAGAAACCAAACTAAAATCAACACTCTTCAGCAAGTTCAAAAACACTCAGATAAACAGCGTGCAGAAGCTCCCGAATCTTACCGGGCTTACCCTGGGTGAATTCCATGCTGACACCAGACTGGACATTGTGTCCGGGGAGGCGGATATCTATCTCTGCTCCGGAATTGGAAGTCTCTCCGGGAAGAAGTACCTTCTTAAATACTACCGTCGGGAAAATGCCGTGAAGCAGGATGTGCTGAAGAAGCTTAAGACCGTAACAAGTTCATTCGTGGCCCCGGTGGCGGGCTATGGTGAATATGAGGGCCATCAGTATGCGGTGCGGCCGTACTACGAGATGTCAACCCTCGCAGAACTTCTTTCCGAGGGAGTCAGGTTTTCTGAAGAGGAGCTCAGAACGTTCATTATCCCCTCCGTTATAGAAGGCCTGAAAGCCGTG
>NZ_JBGVBR010000123.1:0-5822 GCF_045225735.1 Succinimonas sp.
CGCACCCCCAACTGCAGTCTCAATGTCGAGTACCTCACCATTCCCAATGAATATTTCCGGGATCTCTTTTCCAGATTTCTGCTGGCCGGCTCTCCCGCAGCGCTCCGGGCAATCGAGAACATAAAGGATCTCGGCATGATGGCGGTTTCCAATGACATTTCCGTTCTAAGCGATATGCTTCACCGGATTGCAGGCGGTTTTACCCAGACTGACGTTGCCCGTGAGGGCGAAAACCAAATCGCTCTTACGGTATACACCGCCATAAGCGTGGCCGCCGGAGGGAGCTTTGATCTTACGAAGGAATATGCCATCAAACACAATGGCCAATTCGTTTTTGCGGACGGTCTTACAGAGGAGGAGTATGAGGATGTGCCGGATGACGGGTCTGATACCCCGAGTGAAGGATCTGGCGAACCCGTACCGGAGAAGTCTCCCGAGGATGCCGAGGCTGCTAGGGAGTTTGAGGAATTCGTTAAAAGCAGCATAATGCCGGGAGCTAAAGACCTGAACACCCTAAGAGGCCGGGCGGATCTTGTTGCCATAAATACCAATCCCAGGGGCCCCAGCTATATTTTTGAGTTCAAGTATAAAAGAAACGCCAAATCCCGGGACACCACCATAATGCGGGTTACCAAAATCCTGTACGAGAGGGCGGTAAAGCAGCTTAACTTCTATGTTACGGATGACCGTCTTTCCAAGGTTCCGGATCTCCGCCGTTATGTCATCATGTATGTTTACGGCAGGTTTATCATAAAAGAGGTACTGTCCTGATCACAGTACCCGGAAGCTTCAGGCCTTCTTAGTCCTTGCCCGCCGGGGACAAGCAGTGATTTCCCGGACAGGGAGCCCCGGGCCGTCAGATCCCCGTGGCATTGCGCCAGAGCTCGGTGACATAGGCATTAGCCAAACGCAGGTTGATCACCGGAGACTTGCCGTATTCGTTTTCCACATCGCGGATGGTGAGCACTCCGGCAAAATACATAAGCTCAATGAACTTCTGGGTTTCCAGCTCGTAGCCCATGTTGAAATTAACCCCCGAAAAGCAGAAACCCTTTTTCCGGAGATCCTGATCGATCTGGGTGATATTGATGCTGTAGTCGGTCTTCACGGCGTTGAGCAGCCGGGAGATCCGGCTGTTCTTCACATCCGAGAAGCCGTTCTGCACATTGGTGAAGAGCAGGTTCAGGCACTGCAGCACTGTCCGGGGATTCATGATTCTGATGCTGGTGTCCGGACAGAAGCTGTAGCCGTCCAGCTGTCCTATCAGGGTATCGGCAAACTCCTCCGGCGTGCAGTTGATATCCTGCTTGCGGTCGGACATGAAAATGTCCTTTACCAGAATGCCCACGTCCTTTTCAGTAAAGCCCGCAATGCCGGCGAATTCGCTGGCGAAGGAGATATCCCGGAAATTAAAGGTGATGCCGTGACTGGCGAAGGTATTGCACACGGGCATGATGCCGGAAACAAAGATCCGGGCGATGAGCCCCTGGTTTTCTGCCTTCTGCAGCATGGTGAAAAACACCCGGTAGACGGAGTGGGGGATTTTTCTGGCGGGGTTTTTGCCCAGAGGATCCGAATATGAAAAGGTGTCATAGTTTTCCGCAATGACATAGATGGGCAGGCTGAAGCGGTTTTTCTGACAGGCGGCGAAAAAACTGAGAAACATGACGGCAATGTCATCGCCGCTTTCCGGAACATAGTCTGCGAGGCCGTATTTGGCGGCAAAGCTCCGGAGGCTTTCGGCGATGATCCGGGACACCGGCATGAATTCGATATAGGCAAAATCAAAATCCAGCATGGCGAAGGAGCTGTGATTCGGCACCTCCCGGTGGGTCATGCTCTGCGGAAACACCCGGTCAAAAATGTCCTGGGAGGCCACATCGTAGTAGGTTCTCAGGCAGGATGCGAAGGTGCTGACTCCCATGCCGCCCGGCCGGTGCAAAACGTTGTTGGCCGAAGCCGAATGCTCCAGCTCCATGATGCAGGAGTACTTGCTGGCCCGGTAAGCCTGGCGTTCGGTGAGCGCCAGCACTCCGGCGGAACCAATGGGAACTCCCCGGGGGGAGAAACCTTCTTCATGGGCAGCGGGATCGGGTAAGATACTGCTTACAGGCAAACTGAATTCGGTCATGCGGCATCCTGATAAATAAACCAGACAGGCAGGGCGGGAGAGACGGTTTTCCGGCTGTGTCCGGAAGCCTTTTCCGTTTTTGTCATGATCTCACAAACCAGTTTCCCGCTCCATGAAAACGCATCGTTTTTTAAGGGAGCGGCACATTTTCAGAACAATTTCAGCTCAATTCCAGATCAATTTTAGATGAATTCAGCCGCGGGAGCCAATCCGGAGGTCTCCGCTCCGGGGCTTCTCATCCTCCGGCCGGCTCGCAAATATGGCGAATCCGGATCGCAATTTCAGTAATAAAGCTGCCTTCTTTAAAAAAATAGAAGCAGCTCACACAAAAACGACATGACGCCCTTGCATAAAAAACGCTTTCATTATAAAAATGGAGCATTATTGTTAACATTTTTCTAACATTTGTCTCTATTTGAGAAATTCTGCTTTGAAGCAGGGTTTCGTCGTATGAATCTTTAGCAAAACATTATTATAAGGTGCTCAGCATATGCTTAAATACAAAAAGCTTTCCTTTGCAATATTGATGAGTCTGGGTCTCGCTGCCTGCGGCGGCGGAGGCGGCGGTGGCGGCGGCAACAGCCAGGAAGGGAATCAGAATGAGGCTCCGGTTCCCGCTGTCAGCGACTATTCCGTTTCTGTGCTGGCTCAGGGCCTCAATGCCGAGTATCTCGGGAGCAGCAGGGTCTGCTACGACCTTAACGATAACGGAGCCTGCGATGAGGGAGAAACCATCACCGCTACCGACGATTCCGGAAAGGCCACCATTAATCTTAGCGGCATAGAAAATATTAACGAGCATCAGTTTGTTGCTGAAAACACTGACGGCACCGTATACCGCGGCTACTTCTCCGACGTTGCTCTCAATGATTCCAGAAAGACCGGATTCGCCTATCTTAATCCGCTGTCCCACATGGTTTCGGTTTATAACCAGGAATTCTGGCTGGAAAAGTATGACGACGGCCTCAGGAAAATCGTCTCCGGCCTTGGCGGCAGCAGCGACGATTACCGCGGCAGAATTAAAAAGAATTCTCCGGCGCTGATCTTCCTGAGAGCTCTTAATGCCGGCGGCGAGGTTTTCTCCGGCATCAGCGTGGTCACCTATCCGGATGCCGTTGCCAAGATTGCCTCGGCTCTTTCCAAGGGGTTTGATGATGAAGCCATTGTGGCATCCTTCAAGGCCAGCAAGAATTTTGATCACCTGGAGGATGCGGATATCGCTTCCAACCATGCTCCCAAGTCTCTGACCTTCACCTTCTCCGAGACCGACTGCAGAACCATTTCCTTCAAGGGATCCGCCGAGGATGAGGACGGCGATAAGCTGACCTATTCCTGGAGCTTCGGGGATAATTCCCAGCCCGGCGCCGGAACCTCCGTAAGCCATGCTTATGCTACCGCCGGAGAGTTCAATGTTGATCTCAAGGTATCTGACGGCAAGACCTCCTCTGTGCTGAGACAGAAGGTTACCGTTACCGCCGATCAGTGTCTGGAGCCGGTAAAGGCCGCCTTTACCTATTCTGTGGACAAGAATACCCGTGAGGTTGCCTTCGAGAACCTTTCCGCCGGATCCGTAGCTGCCTACAGATGGGTATTCGGCGACGGCGGCACATCTGATGAAGCCGCTCCCAAGCACACCTATGAGGCTGCCGGAACCTACGATGTAAGCCTGGTGGTAATCGATAAGAACGGCAACGAAAGCAGTCCTTCCGTGGCCCGGGTGGTTGTTCCTGAAGCCGGCACGGTAAACAATGCTCCGGTGGCTGATTTTGATTTCACGGTGAACGGTCTTACCGTTTCCCTGACTAACAAGTCATCAGACAGCGATGACGGCGACGTTTTGAGCTTCAGATGGGTATTCTCCGACGGTACCGTGCTGGAAGACCGTGATGCCGTTCATACCTTTGCGTCCTCCGGCGCTTACACCATTACTCTTGAGACCTCCGACGGCGTTGAGGTTGCCAAGAAGAAGATTGCCATCAATGTCCAGAGCGACAATCATGCTCCTTCGGCCAAATTTACTTCGAGAGTTGAGGGGCGGAAGGTAACCTTTGTCAACGCTTCCTCTGATGAAGACGGCGATGATATGACCTGGTCCTGGTCATTTGGCGATAACGGCACCTCTGCCGATAAGGATCCTGTCCATACCTATCCCGATAAGACCGCGACCTATACTGTCACCCTGAAGGTTTCTGACGGCAAGACCGAAAGCTCCTACAGCGACAGTGTCTCCATCAAGGCTTCTGATAACGGCGGTGATAATGGCGGTGATAATGGCGGGGACAATGGCGGGGACAACGGCGGCAATACCAATGCAAACAATCCTCCGGTGGCTGATTTCCATTATGCCTTCAAGGGGCTTTCCGGCACTCTGACTGCCGTGGCCTCCGATGCTGACAAGGATCCTCTCACCTACACCTGGTCTCTGGGCAACGGCAAGACCGCCACCGGCGCCACTGCCGAGGTAACCTATGAGGATGGCGGCACCAAGACTGTTACCCTTACTGTTTCAGACGGCAAGGCCGAATCCAAGAAGTCCTACGATATTGCTCTGCCCGCCGGAGCCTCCGCTGAGGTTAAGCCCGCTTCCAGAGGCATTTACTATAAAGGCGATGCCGATGGCATTTACATCTGGAATGACGACTCAGGAATGGAATATGCCGGTCCCTGGCCCGGAGCAGCCATGGTCAAAGCTACTGAAAGCTCCGAATGGTCCTTCTATGACACCTCCTCCATTTTTGCCAGCACTGTTAATGTGATCTTCCTGAAGGGCGGCGAGAAGCTTACCGGTGATTTGAAAGGCGCTCCGGTAGCCGGCTGCTATGCTGATTCCAAGTGGACGCCTAAGGATGACTGCGTGCTTTCCGGCGGCAGCGGCGCGGATCAGGTAACCGAAGGCGGCGCCAAGATCCCTGATAACGGCGGCGACAACGGCGGTGATAACGGCGGTGATAACGGCGGTGATAACGGCGGCGACAATGGCGGTGACAATGGCGGTGACAATGGCGGTGGCGGCGGCAGCGAAAGCCAGCCGGGCACTGTCATCGGGGATATTCCGTGGTACTCCATGGACTATGCCGCCACTATTGCTTCCTCCGATGTGAGAGTGGCTTCCGCTCCCTATCTGACCGCAGACCTGGCTCCCGGCAGCTATCATGAGGACAAGACCGTTACTCTGGGACTGCAGGATGCCGATTTCAACACTGTCGGCGGCTCCATTTACTACACTTTGGACAATACCGAGCCTACGGAACAGTCCACCAAGTACAGCGGCCCCATTGAGCTCAAGGATACTTCCGCCGATGGTCTGGGCACGGCCTACAGACTGCGCGCTCTCGTAGTGGGAGACAACGGCATGAAGCAGGAGCAGCATTATTTCTGGTTTATCAAGAAAAGCGGCACCGTTCTTGACGCCACTGACTTTCGTGATGAGACCATCTACTTTGTGCTGACTGCCCGCTACAAGGACGGCGATGAGAGCAATAACTACTATGACAGAGACCGCTTTGATGCCGCAGATCCCAGCTGGAGAGGCGACTTTAAGGGCCTTATCGAATCTCTGGACTATATTAAGTCCATGGGCTTCACTGCCATCTGGATTACTCCGCCGGTAGAAAACCGCTCCGGTCTCGACTACCACGGCTATCATGCCTATGACTGGTTCCAGCCGGATCTCCGTCTGGAAAGCCCGGGA
>NZ_JBGVBR010000124.1:0-2327 GCF_045225735.1 Succinimonas sp.
GGGGATCCTGACCCACCACCTGGGCCTCTTTGCTCCCAAATTGGAAAAGATCTGCCGGGAGGCGGAGGAGCGTCTTCAGAAGAATTCTGATGCGGTATCAGCCCATCAGGTCTTTTACCGCCTGATGTACAGGCTCGCTCCGGAACTTAAAACCATCTTCTGCGGCGGACAGGAGTTCGGGAGTCTTAAGGAGCTTGGCGAGGCGGCGATCTCTAATGCCGTATCCGGAAATACCGGCTTTGCAAGCTCGCTCCGGCTTCTCCAGAGCTCCTTTCTGTATTTCTATGCGAAAGCCATTTTGAAGAACGATACAGCTGCATATATCCTCTGGAATGTGAATGATCTGATTTCGCTTTGGCAATGTACGCGCGGGCAATGTACGGATGTTCAGGTTTCCTGGATCCTTGGTTATGCATTGTCAGATAAGAGAAATCTCCGGATAGACGACAGGGAATTCAGCAATATTGCGGAGCTTTGGGAATATCTCATGAAGCTGGAGATCGAACAGGGGGACTCCGGATACATAAAATACCTTTGGGATCACCGTCAGGATCTGGAATTTTTCGTCGCCGCTACTCCGAAATCAAAGTGTGTTGCGGAAGAAAAGTATGTACAGGCCTTAAAGGTGTTACTGGAAGAGCTGGACAGCATGGCGGTTTTCGGGGAATGCGAATTCCAGTTCAGACACTTCTGGGAGTTTGATGATTATGCGGAGAAGCTTCTCTCGGAAAAGCAGACCGGCCGTCTCAGCAAAATCCTCAATATCTATGGCCTGGCTTTGAAGGAGGTATCCGAAAAGGTCTGGCAATCAGACTCCTATGAGAATCTCCGGAGAATTGTTTCCGGTTTTGCGGTGTTTGAAGGGCAGCTCTTTGCCTCGGTGCCGGATTTTGAGGCTTATCTTAAGGAGCATCGGGACAATCCGGAGCTTTTCAAAAAATATTTAAAGACTGAGAACAGCGTTTTAACCGATGCGGAAATCAATACCCTCAGCCATCGGGTGCTTCATAAGGTGAGCGTGAACTCCTGCTACCGTCCGTACGACAGCGATGAAACTGAAACACCGAAAGCCATCACCGTCAACGGCATCAGATATCCGGCTCCTTTGAGAGTTAAGGCCGGCGAATATATTAAGTTCGGCCGTTACCCTCATACTGAAAGATACATCCTAACTAAAGACAAAAAGGACAAAGAGCCTATTGAATGGCTGGTGTTGGAGGTTAATGGCAATGAAGCCTTGCTGGTGAGCCGTTACGCCCTTGATTGCTGTCCGTATAATGATGATTGGATGGGAGAGATTACCTGGGAGGAATGCTTTCTCCGCCGGTTTCTCAATATTGAATTTCTGACCAGGGCGTTCTCCGGGGAGGAAATGCGACGGATTAAGCTGTCAGAGGTGGTGAACGATAATAATCCGGATTTTGGCGTCAGCGGCGGAAATAATACCCGGGATCGGATTTTCTGCCTCAGCCTGACGGAGGCGCGATGCTATTTTAAGAATATCGCTGAAAGACAGTGTCAGGTTACGGAGTATGCCCGTTGTCAGGGTGCGTGGACAATGAACGACGGCTATGGTATGTGGTGGCTGAGGTCTCCGAGCAGCAGTCAGGAAGCGGCAGCGTTTGTCCTGAAGGATGGTTCCCTCTCTCTGGACAGCAATGGCTATGGAATGTTTCGTACAAAAGTGGCTGTGCGACCCGCTTTAAGGCTGATCTGGAACCTGTAACCTTATTATTGGAGGAGATGCCGCTGTGCGGGATTTTCAGTCAGAGTGCCGGCGCTGGAAAACTGTCCATTAAGATTTTGAAGTTCTCCTCTGTCAGCCCTGATGCTATCTTGTGCTCCGGCTTTACCTTTCCGGCAGATGTTTTCTGCGAGGCTTTTATATGTCTGAAAACAAAGTTAACGCAACGCTCTTTAGCAAGTTCAAAAAGACTCAGGTAAGAAGCAGCGAGAAGCTCCCGGATCTTACCGGACTTACCCTGGGTGAGTTCCATGCGGACTCAAGGCTGGATATTGTATCCGGTGAGGCGGATATCTATCTCTGCTCCGGAATCGGAAGTCTCTCCGAAAAGAAGTTCCTCCTCAAGTACTACCGCCGGGAAAATGCCGTTAAGCCGGACGTGCTGGAAAAGCTCAGGACCGTAACGAGTCCCTTTGTAGCCCCGGTAGCGGGCTATGGTGAATATGAGGGCCATCAGTATGCGGCGCGGCCGTACTACGAGATGTCAACCCTAGCGGAACTTCTTTCCGAGGGAGTCAGGTTTTCTGAAGAGGAGCTCAGAACGTTCATTATCCCCTCCGTTATAGAAGGCCTGAAAGCCGTG
>NZ_JBGVBR010000125.1:0-2234 GCF_045225735.1 Succinimonas sp.
CGATTTTCTGGAGGCTCAGTTCACCGAATGGGAAAGGGCGGAAAACAATAATTCCCAGTTTGCTCAGGAGGCCCGGGCCATGAAGGATGAGTACCGGAATCTTAAAAGCGACTGGAATTCCAGCTGTCAAAGGGACTTTAACTGGTGGTTCCGCGGTCAGGAGCGGGAGGCGAACGCCAAGCTGGGCTGGGGCACCAGAACCAACAACTATCTGGGAGACAAGTTTTCCAGTCTCTGGAACAAGGGCTGTCCCCGGGAAGTAGAGGGCTTCAAGGCCTATTACCGCACCAAAAAGGAAATCGAAAGGGAACTTCTCAAGTGGAATCAGGGCGGCCGCAAGTGCTCGCAGAAGAATCTCAAGAAGGAAGCCAAGGATATGCTGTGCGTGCTTATGGAAAGCAAATCCCGCTATCTCAACATGGTGGCCAATTATGCCTGCGACTGCGGCTGGGATGCTCTCTACTACGATAATGAGATCATTGTGGGAGAAGAGCTCAAACAGTACCGCCGGGAGGCTGAAATCGTCAATGTCATGACGGCAGTGGACAATGACGGGGTTCTGGGGTGTCTCTGCAATTACGGCCGGGTGACTCACGGCGGAGCCAGCGGCTCTGTGGGCATCTCGTTTAATCCGGGGGCCACGGGCATGGCTCCGGCCGGAGTCTGCGGCCGGAATCAACGGGGCGCCTGCTTTGCCAGCGGGTGGAGCTGCTGGCACTTCACCATGCCCACTGATGAAAACGGCCTTAGGAAGTGCGGGTATTACAAGGCCCTCAAAGACGCCCGGGATCAGAATGCCGTAAAGCAGGCCCGGGATGAGGTAAAGCAGTGCAATGCCAACTATGAGGGCATCCTCCAGGAAGCCGGGGAGAAGGAGAAAAAGCGGCAGATGGAGAAGCGGGCCCGGGACAGCTCTATCTGATGCCGGGAGAGAGTTTGCTAAGCAGCTTTCTGAAAAAACTGACCGCATTCCCGGGGAATGAGCCGCAGTATGATGACTGACCGCCAATGAGTCCGTCCCCGGAAAGAAATGCGGATCCGGTCTTTTACCTGCGGCTTATCTTTACTGTTCTTTAATATGCCGTCCTCACATGGGCCCCGGAGGGATGAAAATGAGAGGGGGCGTTTTTTTTCTGCGGCGAAGGTCAAATATGAGCTTAAATCCGCTCCCGATTTTTGGCCTGTATCCTGTTTATGCCGTTCCGTGATTTTTTGGATCGGGGCTTTTTGTTACGATTAAGCCGAAAGCAGTTTTCAGGAAGGCGGCCCCGGGGATTCCCCCTGATACGACATTCCTCGTAATCTGCTTTGGCTGTCTTAACCCGGAAGCGGCCTTTCCGGATCCGGACTTTAATCCCCGGCTTTCCCTGAGGTTCTTAACCATGAGAATTCCCTCCGCCCCGTATTTTTCAGGTGTTTCTTTAAGTATTCATGCTGTTTTTTCTCTGGCGCTGTTATTTGCAGTCTCGATCCCTGCGGCGGCGGAGGAGCCGAAGGCACAGAAGTTCACCTATGAGGACTTCAGGTATTCGGTGTGCGTGGGGAGCGACCTGTACAGCGAGGAGATGCAGGAAATGATCCTGAAATATCTGACAGCTGAGAAGGGCGGCAAGGCGGGCAAAGCTCTCCATGATGACTGCGCTCAGGACACCATGTTCTCCGCCCTGGTCAGAAGAAGCAGTTCTCCGAATTTTCTTGAAAAGCTGCTGGCTCTGGGGGCGGATCCGGATTACACCGGCAAAACCGGCTATTCGGCCCGGATGGCGGCAGTTTCCCTGAGGCGTTATCAGGATGTCGCACCCCTGTTTCGGGGAAACATTGATTTCGGCCGGAGAAATCCGGCGGGGGATACTCTTCTTATGGCCGCCTTTGCTAACGAGGATCCCGAAACGGCCCGGAATCTTCTGGAAAGGAATATTCCCCGGGAGGTCATTGATGCCCGGGGCGGGGACGGAAACAGCATTCTGGTGAAGATTGCCCGGAGGGAGATTCAGTTTGAAGCCAATACCGTGGCGCGGCTTCAGGAGCTCGGAGCCGACTTCAATCAGCTTTCCGCTGCCGGCCTTACGGTACTTCAGGAGGCCATGACAGAAGAGGGCCGCCTCAGCTTTGACAGGGAGTTTATAGAAGCCCTGATAAAGCACGGCGCCCGGGTTAATGCCCTGAATGCCCGGAAGGAAAACGCTCTTCATTTCATGACCCGCTGCAGAATGGATAAATCCCTGTTTGACTTT